>DAOUTP010000035.1 GCA_030626645.1 Candidatus Cloacimonadota bacterium | reverse complement strand
CCATTGCTCAACCAGTTCATATCCTTCTAATTCTGCTTCAGTTGTTGAGCGGATCTTCGATTTCAGCTCTTCTTCCAGTATTCCGGATTTCTCGATCATACTGCTGACTACTTCACCGGAGATATTAACCGTGATCTCCGAAGCCAGGTTCTTCAATGCTACACTCGTTGCTTTTTCTATGTGATCATTACTACCCTTAATCTTAGATGCATGTCCAATTCCAATATAGAATTCATTATCAATTGGTCTGTTTGTTACCCAGTCCGGTGCTTTTTTTGCTTGAAGCAGATTAATTTGGAAAAACAAACATATCAGCAGTAAAATTTGGAAAAATCTTTTCATTTAGGTCCTCCATAAAATCAAAAATTAAATATTATTACGTTTTCTTTCCAATTTAGAAATAGATGATACCTGAGAATATGAATTTTGTATATACGGTATCTTGATTGCCATAATATCCTCTATTGTTTTCATTTGTTGCTCTTGTAAATGCAATATCAAGCACAAATTTATCAAAAATCAAACCTGTTCCAAAGGAATATCCGGAACCAATAACTTGATTTTCAAAAGCATCAGCCATAAGAGTTGGAACAGTCTGGTAGCCTGCTCGAAAAGGTATTACAACAAAATCCGCTACAATAAGGTATTCAGCACCGAACCTGAATTGGTTAAGATCATTGTTATGTTGATTTATATTACTTTCTTCATAAGCACGAGTTTCATAATCTGCAGCTAAAGTAAAGTTATCACTAAAACGATATGAAGCGCCAAAACCAAACATTGTTGGTATTTCATTTTCCACTGAACCATCTGTTTCTTCCTCATAATAGAAATAATCACCAAGTTCCCAAATTTCCTCTTGGGTGATCAAACCATCTTCTTCAGCTTTAAGATCAAATGCAGTTCTGAAGATTAGTCCTAATTTCAAAGGAATTGGATTTTCCAAATTATCAAAATCTATCAGCCCTCCAAAAATCATATTGAAACCAGAGAAAGTTTGTTCAAACTCATAAACGAATTCATAATCATACCATTCGTTCCAATATGAGCTGTAATCATGTTCATAATAATGATAATCGTATTCTATGCTTCCAAACCACAAGTTCGTCGATATACCTACTGAGAGAAATGAAAGAGCTCGATATGCTAATCCTATAGTAAATGTATCAGCGCCACCTATACATTCTACTGTTTCGTAATCAGTCTCAAAATCTGTATATAGATCCATAGGTCTTTGAAATGCTGCAGCCACAACTAATTTGCTATTTTTAAATGGATAAGCAACACTAACAAATTCCAACACAAAGTTAGATTGTGTATTCTCCCACCCTACAAATTTAGATTTTGAAGAATTGTATTTTGTAACTATTGAAGTTTCCTGACGATATAGCTGAGTTAACCCTCCGGGATTCCAAATAACTGCGGTTGCATCGTCGGCCACACCAATAAAGGCTCCACCCATACCAGCAGCTCTAGCTCCAGCACATGTTAAGTTTATTCCTGCATCTAAAGATGCTGTTAACATAACTAAAATGAATGATATATAAAGAATTTTTAATTTCACATTATCTCTTTAAGAAACCCCATACAATTATTCTCAATAATTAATAAGAGGGTTTACATTCTATCTAGAAATAGATAATTCCTGAGAATGTAATTGTGTTTTTATTTTCTTTTACGTTACCCCACCAATAAGTTTCATATTCATGTCCTGACATCTGATATGTAATATCAAGAGAAAATTTTTCAAAGATCAATCCTGAGCCAAAAGATAACCCACTTCCTACAACTTGATTAAAACCCTCATCAGCCAGTAAAGTAGGAACATTTTGATATCCTACCCTGAAAGGTATAACTGCAAAATCAGTTACAGCAAGGTATTCTCCACCAACCCTGAATTGATTCAAATCTTCCTCACTATCACATAATGGTACACTGCTGCCATCCTCATATACAATTTCACTAGCACCATATTTTCGTATCTCATAATCAGCAGCCAGTGTTAGATTTTCACCAAGTCTGAAGGAAGTACCATAGCCTATCATCATCGGCATTTCAACTTCATTTGTCCAAGAATAATAACCATCATCCACATCAACCTGAAGGTTGAAAGGAGTTTTCATACAAACTCCTATTTTTAAAGGAATCGGATTTTCTAAATTACTAAGGTCTGCTAAAGCACCAAAAACCATACTAAATCCTGAAAAATCCATAGTTGTAGTATCATAATTGTCACTCATATCTGCATTTCCTGTCCAGATATTTGCAGAAAATCCAGCAGATATAATTGGAATGATCTGATATCCAATCCCGGGAGTAATAGTATTAGCTCCTCCCGTATATTCTTCATCTTCTGAGAGATAATAAAAATCTAATTGTTTCTGGTATGCAATAGCAGTAACTAATTTACCACCCATTAAAGGATAGGCAACACTTACAAAATTCAGTATAAAGTGACTTTGCTTTTCTTCTTCACCTTCGTCAGTCCATTCATTAGTTTCGGAAATGGATCTGCCTACAATCGATGCTTCCGGTCTTTGCAGATAGGTTAAGCCTGCTGGATTCCAAACAACAGCAGTGGCATCATCAGCAACACCGATGAATGCACCACCCATACCGGCTGCACGGGCTCCTGCTCCTGTAATATTGAAATCTAAAGCACATAAACTAACACCAATAAAAATACAAAATAAAATAACAAAACTCTTTCTCATGTTATCCCCCTTTTATTTTACAACTACTTTATCTTCAACTTCAATTTTACTAATATTACCAATTGGTATGGCAATCGACATTTTTTCTTGAACTTGAATAACAATAAGTTCACCAAGTGGAGTCACATTCCTACCTAGAACTTCTTTCGTTACGGGATGATAATATTTTTTACCTTCCTTATAAACAACACATTTTGTTCCCTTACGAACTCCCACATTGCTTCCAATACTTAGTATGATATGTTCTTCTTCAACTTCCATAACAATTCCTTCAACTAAAGGCAGATCATTATAAATATCAATTGCAATTTGTTCTACCAGATTTTCGATAGTTTCGATATTTGTGTTACCAGAATCAGCTTCCTTGGCTACTATAAGCACACTTGTTTCAGTATCAATACCGCGCGCACTAACCTTCACAAAGCCAACCTGCATATTGATACTCCCTAAAATGATCACATCAGCACCAGCAAGTTTTCCAACTTTAATAGCAGTTTCTTCATCAACAAATCCAGTTAATCCAAGTTTTTGTTCTTCCATGATCTTATCCAATGCACTTCTTTCTATTACTCTGAACCTTCTTAGATTCACGAGTTGAATTATTAATTTTTCTGTAACTGAATCCGTAAGATTTTTTGCGTCATCATTGCTGCTAAATGGAAGTACAGCCACTGACAGCCTAGAACCAACCTGAGTCACTTTAGAAGGATCATAAGTTAGAGCACCTAACGGAAGTTTACTTACATCACTTCGTTTCTCTTTCAGTTTATCAAGTTTTGCACGTTCTTCATCCAGTTTTTTCTTTTTACGAGCAATATCTTTTTCCATCTGCTCAAGTTCTTTTTTTTCTTTTATCTTTTTTTCTTTTGCCAGTTTTATTTTTTCATCTTCGATCTCTTTTTGTCTACGAGCGATCTCTTCCTCTTTTATCCTTTGTTCATCGATCTCTTTCTGCAGTCTTGCAAGTTCTTCCTGTTCTTTTTGATGTTCCTTCTTTTTAATGAGATCATCCTTTAAATCTAATTGATCTCCTTTATAGCTAAGTTTATCAATAAATTCTTTAGTTCTTTTTTCTTTCTTATATGCATAGGAAAGTTGTAATTCACCCATTGCAACATCAAATTCACCTAGATTGTAATAGCATATTCCAATATCTCTGTGAGGATAATATTTGATGAATCGTGTACCATATGTTCTTTTTCTTTTTGCATCTTCAAATTCAAGTGAGATTGCACTTTTCAACTCTTCAATCGCTCTTTCCCATTCACCTTTTTTCATAAATTTTGTACCTTTATCATAATAAGTATAAAATTTCTCAATTGCTTGAATTGGTGATATTATAAATATAAAAGAGAAAACTAAAAGTAATGAAATTGTTCTTTTCATTCTTCCCCTCCGCTATGTTTTATATAATTAACTCAAATTAAAACAAGATAAGAAATTGTTTTAAAATAAGTCAATTAAATTGTATAACTTGAGAATAAAAAAAATATTAATCATATACAAAGTTATTCATTTATAATTAATATTGAGAATACTCTTGCAATAAAGCAATAAATAATTTGACAGTAAACCGTAAACAGCTAATTTAGGAGCTAAGTTTAAGAGGAATAAAATTAAAAAATTTAATAAAAAGATAAAGGAGTTATCATGAACAGAAAACTAATTGATGTATGCAAATTAAAGGAGAATATTATCACGATAGAACCCGATGCTACCATTAAAGAGGCTGTTTATCAATTAAATAAACACAAAATCGGATGCCTAATTGTAATGGAAGATACAAACATATTAGGAATAATTTCAGAGCGGGATATCCTAAGAATACTTGGCAATACGGAAGTTCAAGATGATATTCATCATGTAAAGATCAGTGAAATAATGACACCAAAAGAGAAACTTATAGTTGGTCATCCTGAAGACACGGTAGAATATTTGATGAATATTATGAATGCTGAAGGAATCCGTCATATCCCGCTGGTTAATGATGAAGGTAAATTAGTTTGCCTTACATCAATCAGAGATATAATTCGAATACTATTGAAGGATTCGAAATCGAAAGTTAAGTATTTATCAGATTATGTTCAGGGTAAGTACTAACTGATCTGGGAATGCATAAAAAAACCTCCAATTAATTGGAGGTTTTTTTATGCATTGATTTTCTTAATTAATTCATTAGCAGAATTTAGAACACTTTCAGAAAATTCTTCTCCGAACTTCACGTTCTCAGGCTGAACTCCAAGGATAAATGTTTTCATTTTAAAAAATTCAGAAATTCTTTTTACCGATATCGTATGTGTATTAACAGTAAAATCCTGAACTCTTTCAATCGACAGGAAATCAATAAATCCAGGCTCTTTATGAAAATCTGTACAATCTACCAAAATCAGTATTTCTGGAGCAATTGAATTAATTTTCCCAATAAATTTTTCGATACCGCTTTCAACAATGAGAGTTTTTATCTTATTAGTTTGTTTAATGTTTTTGCAAATATAGATTCCAATTGCATCATCACTCTTTAAAGCGTTCCCAATTCCTACAAATAATGTTATTTTTGTTTGGAGTATTTCTTTTAATTTATTTTGTGTATCTTTATTCATTAATGATTATATACTAACTATACTAAACTCTTAATTTGAACTTTACGATTACAATTCGGGCAAAGTGTACTGAACATATCCTTTCTTTTAAGTCCATCCTGAATTGAAGCTTGCGTATCTTCTCCCCTTGCCATCTGTAATCTTTCATTCAGCATATTTAGATTCAGAATTGATGAATAAGCTTTGGGACCAAGTTTTTCGTGTATGAATCTCATATGATCTTTTGTTGTAATTATTGCACCGCAGTTATCACAGATAAGTAGCTCTCTCTCCTGAGTTTCAATAAGTACACTGCGATCAAAGCAGGAAAGTTCATATTCTTCATCAGAAAGCTTTACACCTTTACCGGTTATGCAATGTTCTTCACATTTTCCGCAAAAAATGCATGTTCCGTAATCCCGAGTAATTGTTCTAATCCCTTTTACCGGATCATCAAAATATGTGATTGCATTTGAAGGACAAACATTGGCACAAGTTTCGCAACCCACACAGTTATCTTCATCTACAATTGGTTTTCCTCGGAAACCTGCAAATGGTTTGAATTCACCGCCAGGAAATTTGGTAGTATAAGGTTTTGAGAAAAGGGAAGTCATCGCTTCTTTTAATTCTCTTAATTTTGGATATTTCATTTTTGAACATCCTTATAATCATCAATAACGGTTTTATCCCAGAGTTTAATCCCAGATTTATATGAACCTCGTATGAGCGCATGAGCAGCAACAGTAGAAGCAAAAAATAGAAGTGGTATTGCAATTAATGCTTTCATGCCTATAGCAGAGAATCCATATTTAATAAATAAACCAAATAGAATGCTGCAGGTTCCCAGTGTAACTGATTTTGTAGCTGATTGCAAACGGTTATATACATCCGGAAGACGTATCAATCCAATGCATCCAAATAGATCGAATACAACTCCAATTACAATAAATATTAGGCTTATCGTATCATTCATCTAATTTTTTCCCCGTTAAATATTTTGCTAATGTTAGCGTACCAATAAAGCTAAAAATAATCCAGGCAATAGCTATATCAATCAGGAACAAACGCCCAGTTTTAATCACCAGCAAAGCGCAAATTCCAACTACTAAAATTCCAAAGATATCTATTGCCACCATTCGATCTGCTATTGATGGACCAAATACAACTCTGAAGAAACATAAGAAACTCAATCCGATCAGAATATAGAGAAGTAAGCTAATTATCATTCAAATATCCTCTTTATATATTTTTCAAATCTTCCTAATATTTTATTTGTATATTCCTTTGGATCTTCACTGCTCACATAGATCCAGTGAATATAAAATTCATCGTCGATAATATCTACTGTTATTGTTCCAGGAGTCATTGTAATAGAATTTGCCAGGAATGTTTTGCCGATATCTGTTTTTAAAGAAGTTTTAACTTTCACTATTCCTGGTTTGATCGGCATTGATGGACTTAACACACGGTAAGCAACATCAAAATTAGCTTTGATGCATTCCCAGATAAAAATGAATAAATACACAATTATCCAGAAATACCTTTGAAGTTGGAAAAACTTCTTTGAATCCTGTAGAAATCCTTTTCCAAAAACCAATGATGTTATTAAGGCAACAACTGCCCCAACAATTAAATTCGGAGTTTCCAAATTAAATGTCATCAAAAGCCAAAGAGCAAAAATTATTATAAACAGTGTTATATATTTCATATTCATATTCCTAAAATATTAGTTGAATAATCAGTTGCATTAATCAAGACATCCACTGCCGGTTGCAAGAAAACAGATCTCACCTCAGGGATTACCAATAAGCTTAAAATTACACATAAGATTGAGAGTAAGATCATAGAAAAAGACATGGAAAATGGTACTTCTTTTATCTTTTTATCTTTCCATTTGGAACCATCATTGTTGTAAAAAGTATATTTCTGTAATTTCATAAAGTAGGCAATTGTAATCACACTTACAATAACAGCAAGAAATGCCAGAACATAATATTGAGCTTGGATTGCAGCGATAATGATTATCAACTTACTAAAGAATCCATTGAATGGAGGGATACCGGATATTGCCAGAGATCCAATAAGAGATGTTCGTGATGTTATCGGTAAAACTTCAGAAAGTCCTCCCATTTTTCTCATATCTCTTGTTCCAGTCCGATATTCTACAGCTCCTGCGCTTAGGAATAATAATCCTTTAAAAATCGAGTGATTAAGAAGATGGAATAATCCGCCCGTAATTGATAAGGCAGCAACTGCTTTATCTCCACCAGTTGCCAGAACCAGCATTCCAATTCCTAATCCCAAAACAATATATCCAATTTGACTAATACTGGAATATGCCAGCATTCGTTTAATATCCCACTGTCCAATTGCTAGCAAACCACCTATTATCATCGAAATCGTACCCAATACTGTGATCGTCATTGACAATTCATATGAAAGAGGAAACATATTGAAGAACAAGCGAATTATAACATAAATTCCCACTGCTTTAATTAGTACTCCCGACAGCATGGCAGAAATCGGAGAAGGCGCAGAAGAGTGTGCATCAGGAAGCCACGAATGGAATGGAAAGATCGCTGCTTTCAATCCGAATCCGGCAATAAGTAAAACTGAAATAAATTTCAGAAATACGCCCACACTTGCAAGAGAATTGCTGTTTACATTTAATTGTCTTGAGATATCAGCAATATTTAGAGTTCCAGTGTTCCAATATATAAAACCTATAGCAAACAGAATTACAAGAGATGCTACTCCTCCCAGAACCTGATATTTGAAGGATGCCTCCAATTGATGTTTTTCTACACCAAAAGCTATAAGTGCATAAGAAGAGAGTGCAGCAATTTCCAAAAATACAAAGATGTTAAATATGTCACCACTTATAACAACTCCGTTCATTCCAGCTATCATCAAACTAAAAAGAACATAGAACTTTCTTTCTGCAGTATACTGTTTAGTATATGAAAGAGAATAGAAAATTGCCAGAAATCCAACCAAAGAAATGACCAGCAATATAAGTTTGGTTAAACCATCCATAACCAAATAGATGGCAATTGGAACATCCCCAACCGGTTCATGACCACCAACTAAATAGATCAAAGATCCTTCAGAATTAATAATGAAATGGAAAGTGAGATAAACTAAGGACAACATAAATATCGGTGTGATAAATTTATTAAAATTTTTGATAAATCTACCCAAAATAACCATTACAAAGGCTGAGCCAAGTGGTATTATAATAAATAATGGAATTAATGAATTCATTTTTTATCCTTTTAGATCTTTTATCTTGTTAATATCAAACGTACCATATTTTTGATATATTCTAATTGCAACGGCTAGCAGAAGTGCGGTTGTTGCAAGTCCGATCACAATAGAAGTTAGTATCATTGCTTGCGGTAAAGGATCTACAAATTTGGCATTTTCAAATCCTTTTGTGATTATCGGTGCTGTTCCACCTTCAACGTAACCTATCAAAATAAAAAACAGATTTATGCTATATTCCATGATCGCTATACTGATAATTATCTTTATTAAATTTCTTTTGGAGATCACTCCATACAATCCAACAAGAAATAGTATGAAACATAATAAATATATTATCATTTTTTCTCCTCATCTTTATATACTACCATAGCTATAAATATTGTAGCAATTGCAGCACAGACCTCAGCACCAATCACAATATTTTCTATAGGAATAAAACCACCGCTAATAAGTTTTCCCAACTCTCCTTTATCTAAGAAATTTGCAAAGAAAACAACACCTCCGGAGATGAGAAGTCCTAACCCGGCAAGAATTAAGAAGCCAAGGATCGCAGCACTTTCCATAAATTCCAATCCTTCCTCTTCTTTACGTAATTTAGGAAGGATCTTGCCATTTGCCAGGATCTGTAGAATAAATGCTCCTGCCATGATCACACCACCGGCAAAACCACCACCAGGTGAAAGATGCCCATGCACAATTATGTATAATCCAAACATAAAAATTATCGGACAGATGATCTGGGTGATCTTTTTAACAATAAATGTCATACCCTTCATAATTATTTATCCTTCTTTCCTTTTATCCTGAGGATTGTGAGAACGCCTATTACAGCAGTAAAAAGTACTGTGGCTTCACCAAGAGTATCATAAGCTCTGAAATCTAAAACAACCCCGGTTACAAGATTTGCACTTTTTGTATCTGCGGCACCATCAATATAGGGTTGTGCCATACGCATTGTGTCTGCTCCAAATTGGCTAAGGCACCCCGTAACTCTATCGAAGATCAACACAAAGATAAGTGCAACCATTAACGTAATAGCGTAATAAATTGCTATTTTGGGCTTAAATTCCATTTTCGGGATTTTACTTTGAGTATTCTTAATTGCAGCTATCATTATTACCAGCGTTACAACCTCTATAACGACCTGCACAATTGCCAGGTCAGGTGCTTGTAAAAGTAAGAAAGCAATAACCAGTCCAAACCCAACGATCCCATATGAGATCACTGCTGAGAGCAGGTCACTTGCATTCAAAGAGTAGATCGAACCCAAGATCATTAATATCAGAATGATGATTAAATAAAGTTCCATATTTTCCCTCTAAAATATCAGAATTATCAATAAAATTAAAAGTCCAGCAACATACCAGAGAACGTATCTGGGTAGAAATCCATTGTGAGCAAGGCTAAATATTTTATTAAACCATAAAATCATACTCTTAAATACATCGTAAATATCAAACCACTTCTTTTCAGCTTTCTTATAAAAGAAGGAGAGGAATTTGAAATTCTTAATCGTTTGATAAAAATCCAGAGGTGAAAAATTAGTTTCTTCCTGGATCTTTTCTCCTCCGATGAAGCTATCCGAAACACGGTGGTTTTTCATATTACCATAAAGATAGATAAGGAAACCTACAACAATAGAAACAAGTATGAGAATGGAAACACTTTGTGATTGCCAAATACCTACATAATCCAATTTTCCGGTAACAGGTTCTATCAGATAAGGAATAACTAATTTCGCTGCAAATATTCCAAAACCTATACATACAATTGCAATAATAATTTGTGGAAGCCACATCAGGAAACTTACTTCTTTAACTTTTTCTAATCCCTTATTCCTTCTACCGAGATATATACCTGCTATCAATTTAATGAAACTTGCTAAAGTTAGAGCTGAACCAAGTACAGCTAATGTAAGCCAGACTATCCAGAGTTTATTTGCAAGTCCTGTCCCATTTCCAAAATCAATGATTCCCTGATATATCATCCATTTCGAGAAGAAACCATTGAATGGTGGAATACCAGAGATCGAGAGTGCAAAAACTAAAGCTGCAAAAAATGTTAAAGGCATCATTTTGGAAAGACCACCAAGTTCATCCAGATTATCCTTACCTGTTCTTTTTTCTACACTACCGGCAGTTAAGAATAATCCGCCTTTATAAAGAGCATTATTTATCATATGGAACATTCCGGCAGCAATGCCAAGTGGACTACCCAGAGCAATTCCGGTTATCATATATCCCACTTGTGAAACAGCGTGATAACCAAGAAGTTTTTTATAGTTATGCTGCACAAGTGCCATCATTACCGCACCGATGATTGTAACTGCTCCAATTATTAATAGCATTAATGTAGCCCAATCTGTTAGCTGAAAAATATCCTTACATATCCTGACGAGAAAGTAAATTCCCAGAAGTTTATCGAGTGATGCGGGCAGAAATGCAGATGATGAAGCAGGTGCTTTCTTCACATAATCCGGCACCCAGCTATGGAACGGCATTGCTCCTGCTTTTGTAAAACTTCCTACAAGCAAAGCAAGAAAAGCAATTATTCCCAATGTTCCAGTAGTTGCAATATTGATTTCGGACATATTACAGGAACCTGCTAGTTGCCATAGAATCCCAATTCCCATTATAAGAACAGAATCTGACATTCCTATAAGAACCAATGTTTTCTTTGCTGCTGATGAACTCTCTTCATCATATCCTTTTATTAATTTGTAAAGTGTGAGTCCCAAAATACCCCAGAAAAAAATGAATATTATTAGATTATCAGAAAATACTGCACCAAAAGCCGCACCTAGAGTTATCAAATAATAAGAGTAATACCCTTTTACAGCTTTTTCCTTTGTAATATATGAAAGAGAATAAAGAGCAAACAAGAACCCAAAAATACCAATAAATAATGCAATTAATTTACTGAGGTTATCCACATTAAAAATGAGATATTTGGAAACACTTGGGAATTTGAAACATTCCATATTTAAAAGACCAGAATTCATTTTGAATACTAAAAAAGAGAAGTAAAGAACTGCACCCGAAACAAGTAAATTGAATACTCCCTTTATAGGTTTCAATGATTCTGGAATTATAAAAAGAATAATTCCTATTCCAATCGGTAAAAACATTAGATATTGCAGGTTAATCATAATTTCATACCTTTAATTTAGCTTTTAAACTTTTAGTTTTTTCCTGGGAGATTTTTATCAATTCGGCTGCACTCATTATGTGCTTTCCGGTAGTATAGTCATAAACGTGTGACATCCTTTCCGTACAGCAATAGCAGGGGTCGACAGCCGCAGTAGCAATTGCAGCATCAGAGATCGTTCCTCCCACACATGATCTGCGGAATGTAGGAATGCAAGTGTAACTCGGTGCTCGAATCTTATGTCTTATGGGAGAGTTCCCACCATCAGATTT
>DAOUTP010000294.1 GCA_030626645.1 Candidatus Cloacimonadota bacterium | reverse complement strand
TTCACCTGTACTTATTTCGATGAGAATGGGCATTTCCCAATTACAGCAGAGGTAATTGTTGATGAAATTATTTTCCAGCTTAACCCGCTAAGTTTCGATTATTCTGCAGATGTTATCTATGAAAGTGAAACAGGCTCTTACGGATGGGCAGAAGCAACATTTCGTTTTAGTGATAACAACTATGAATTTGTGGAAGAAACGATAATCAATAATACAAGCAGCGATGATGAATTGCCTATTGTAAATTTCACATTACAAAATTATCCCAACCCTTTCAACCCATCCACAACAATCTCATTTTCAGTAACACAAACGTCCTCGTTTGTGAATCTTGAAATATACAATTTGAGAGGACAGAAAGTGAAAGATCTGTCTCCGAGCTTGTGTCATCCTGAGTTTATCGAAGGACGAGGAGAGACGAAATTCAGTATTGTTTGGAACGGCACAGACTCAAACAATCAACCAGTTAGCTCAGGAATTTATTTCTATAAATTATTAGTTGATAATAAAACAGTTGCAAATAAAAAGATGTTGTTGATGAAATAGTTGGAATAACCTTTGGAATGTCTGGTATCTGCTGGATTCTTGCTTTTCTTGACCTTCCGAATGGTCAGAATAATTTTGTTCAAGCAAATTATAAAATAGAAATAAATAGTTTATTAAAAGGAATATTATGTTTATAGATTTTTCGCGAATTAAGGTTGAATCAGGTTGTGGTGGAAGTGGATGCGTTAGCTTCCGTCGAGAAAAGTTCGTTGCCAAGGGTGGACCCGATGGCGGTGATGGTGGTAAAGGTGGAGATATTATTGCAATCGGAAATGAAAATATTAACACACTCATCGCCTATCGTTTCAACAAACTTTTCAAATCTGAAAGGGGACAACATGGGCAGGGGAGTGATAAAACCGGTGCCTGTGGGGAAAACAGATTATTAGATTTACCTCTAGGAACAGAAATATTTGATATTAGCGAGGGAAAGCGCGAAAAAATCGGAGAAGTATTGAGCCATGGGCAGAAGATCTTTCTTGCCAAAGGCGGAAACGGAGGTAGAGGTAATACCAGATTTAAGAGTGCAACCAACAAAGCCCCCAGATATGCTAAACCCGGTGGTAACGGTCAAATTCTTGAATTAGAACTTGTTCTTAAATTAATGGCAGACGTTGGACTGGTCGGTTTTCCAAATGCCGGAAAATCAACTCTGCTGAGTAAAGTTTCGTCAGCTCATCCCAAAGTAGCGGATTATGAATTCACAACTCTCGCACCTTCTCTTGGTGTGGTTCAGGTTAGTGATTTTGAATCTTTTGTAATGGCTGATATCCCGGGGATAATCGAAGGTGCGCATGGCGGGAAAGGTTTGGGAGATCAATTTTTAAAACATATTCAAAGAACCAAGATCCTGCTTTTCCTTATCGATATAGATTCATCAGATCCATTCAATGATTATCAGGTATTGAAGAAAGAACTGCATCTTTATGATCCGTATCTCGATAAAAAACCACATCTTATTGCCCTCAGCAAAATGGATACAATTCCCGAAGAAGAAAAAGATGAATTCTATAATTTATTGAAAAATGAATTTGAGAGCAAACTACATGAGAACATTATTTCGATATCTGCAGTTTCAGGGGAAAACTTGAGAGAATTAATTATTCAATTACATCAAATATTAGCAAAATTGGAAAAAGAATAAATAAAACATGAAAATCCTGATAGTTCCCGATTCATTCAAGGGAAGTCTATCTTCCAGACAAGCGGCAGATGCTATTGCGGAAGGAATCAACAATCCTAAATTTGATATAGAAAAAATCCCAATAGCTGACGGAGGAGAGGGAACGGTGGATTGTCTTATCTCTGCTTATCGTGGAACTAAGATGAGAGAGTTTGTTACAGACCCAATAGGTAGAAAGATCCAAGCTGAATTCGGCATCCTCAAAGATAACAAAACTGCAATAATTGAAATGGCTTCAGCTTCCGGATTACTTCTTATTCCAACAGAAAAAAGAAACCCACTTTATACAACAACTTATGGCACAGGTGAACTGATTAGAAAAGTTATAGAACGCGGATTTGCCAAGATAATTCTGGGTTTGGGGGGAAGTGCCACTATGGATTGCGGAGCAGGAGCTTTGCAGGCTTTAGGTGTAAAACTCTTAGATGAGAATGGAATAAATATCAAAGCAGGTGGGCTTCATTTGAATGACCTGCAAAGAATTGATACTTCAACACTAAACAAATATAAAAATATTGAATTAACCTTTCTGTGTGATATCTCAAATAAATTACACGGAGCCAATGGTGCTGCAAAAGTTTATAGTCAGCAGAAAGGAGCTTCAATAGATGAAGTGCAGATCCTGGAAGATAATTTAACACATTTTACCCGTATCGTGAAAAGAGATACAGGAATTGATATTGCAGAATTTGAGGGAAGTGGAGCAGCAGGCGGATTAGCTGCCGGACTCTCTCTTTTGTTC
>DAOUTP010000169.1 GCA_030626645.1 Candidatus Cloacimonadota bacterium | reverse complement strand
CGTTTTTTACATCCGTTACACGGGTGATTAATGTCTGATCTGATTAGATTCGCAGTTTCAATTAATAAGGAGATCCTTTAAAAATATGATGCAAAAATAAAGTTAGAGAACTATTCAAATCGTTCCAATGCTATTGCCGATCTCATTCGCGAAGAATTGATCAAGCAGGAATGGCAGGAAGACAAAATAATAACCGGTGTTATCACAATTGTATTCGACCACCATAAACGAGATCTCGTAAACAATCTCACCAATATCCAGCATGACCATCATGATCTTATTATTTCATCACAACATATACATTTAGATCACGATTATTGTTTTGAGATCATCGTTGTTAAAGGTAAACCAAAAAAATTGAAAAATCTGTGCACCAAATTAAAAGCTGCAAAAGGTGTGAAACATGCCAACTTGAATTTGGCAACAACGGGAGAAATATGAGAACGTATCCAGAAGCAGTTCAATTTCACGGTCATAGTTGCCCCGGTCTCGCAATGGGCTACCGCATGACAAAGGCAGCTCTCGATCATTTTTCATTTGAACGAGCAGAAGATGAAGAACTGGTTGCAATTGTTGAAAACGATGCGTGTGGAACAGATGCTGTCCAATTTCTTTCTGGTTGTACATTTGGAAAGGGTAATCTTATTTTTAAAGATCATGGAAAAATGGTTTATACCTTTTATAATAGAAGCAGCAAAAAAGCCATTCGAATTTCAAGACCAGCAGAATTTAGAGAAAAACTAACTGATAGAGATCTTTCCAGAGAAGAAATGATCGATTGGATACTTTCTGTTTCAGAAAATGAAATAGTAAAAATAGAAGAAATTACGATTCAGGAACCGAAGTTTGCCAGAATATTAAAAACAGTGATCTGTGAATTCTGTGGTGAAACAGTAACCGAAACAAGAGTTCATGAATTGGATGGTAAGGTAATTTGTATTCCATGTTTTCTAAAACAAAATAATAAATAATGAAACAAGGAGAACAACAAAAATGAGCAATGAGATCACTCTTTTGGCGATCACAGCCGCATCGATCGGATTTTTCCACACACTATTCGGTCCGGACCATTATCTACCATTCATCATGATGTCCAAAGCCCGAAATTGGAAGATGACTAAAACAATGTTAATAACTTTTCTATGTGGATTAGGGCATGTTGGAAGTTCAATAGTTCTTGGAATTATCGGGATTTCAGTTGGAATCGCAATTTCTAAAATTGAAATATTTGAATCTTTCAGGGGAAATCTGGCAGCCTGGGCATTTATTGTTTTTGGGTTTGTTTATCTAATTTGGGGTGTCCGACACGCTATCAGGAATAAACCACATTCTCACCTGCATATTCATGAAGATGGGGCAAAACACGAGCATGTTCATTCCCATATTCAAGAGCATTCACATGTACATGGTAAAAAAAATATTACACCCTGGATTCTATTTACAATTTTTGTACTTGGACCCTGCGAGCCATTGATCCCGATCTTAATGTATCCCAGTGCAAAGAACAGCATTTCAGGGTTGATATTCATAACTTTGATATTTGCAGTTGTAACCATCACAACAATGATGACTGTTGTTTATATAGCCTCATTAGGATATAAATTTGTTCCAATGAAAAAAATGGAAAGATACTCTCATGCAATTGCCGGTTTTATTATTATGTTCAGCGGTTTGGGTATTCAGTTTTTAGGACTGTAACTCAAAGTTCACACTTTGAGGATGTGAAATTTGAAATTTGGAATGAGAAATGGCAAAAAATGATTTATTAATAATTATAGGGGAATTAACGTGAAAATTAGTGTTTGTGGAATCGCTTGTGAAATATGCCCCAGAATGCAGAAAGGAATCTGCCCGAATGGAGAGGAAGGATGTACTCCTAAATTGACCGGACCCTGCAAGATAAAACATTGTGCTGTAGAGAAAAAAGTTCGATATTGCTTTCAATGCAGTGAATTTCCTTGTGATCTCACAAAATTAGGACCAATAAATTATAACTATTGTCAATATATTGCTGGATTGAATTGATTAAAAAAATAATTTGAAGCTCAGCTTTGAAAACGTGAAGATGAAAATCAGAGTATTTGCAGCATTTCGAGTCGACATCCTTTTCGACTCGATGAATAGAAAATAAGGAGTTAACTAATGGATAAAACAGAAGTGAAGGTAATGAAAAATATCTTAAGTGCAAATGATAAGATCGCAGAAGAATTACGTGATGACCTTAGCAGTAAGGGAATTAATTTTATAAATCTGATGAGTTCTCCCGGATCAGGGAAAACTACTTTAATGGAAAGAACTGCCCGAGAACTGGGCAACAAGATCTGCGTAATCGAAGGTGATATTCAAACCACTCTCGATGCCGAAAGAATTGCCAAAGCAGGAATCCAAGCATATCAGATAAACACCGGTGCTTTTGGTGGAGATTGCCATTTGGAATCTGCATGGATACGCTCTGCTATTGATGAAATGGACTTAAGCGGTATTAAAACACTTTTTGTGGAGAATATTGGAAATCTGGTCTGTCCTGCAGAATTTGATGTTGGAGCTCACACGAACGCAGTTGTACTCAGCGTAACTGAAGGTGAAGATAAACCTCTCAAATACCCACTTGCTTTCCAAACTTCTTCCTTGTGTATTATTTCAAAGATCGACCTTCTGCCCTACCTTGATATTAACATGGAAGACATTAAGGAGAATATTAAAAAAGTTAACCCTAAAATGAAAGTGATCGAGCTATCAGCTAAAACTGGTGAAGGATTTGTAGACTGGATAAATTTTCTTAAATAGTCAAAGTTATTTTGGATTTAATTAAGAAGAACCTGCAAAATTGCAGGTTTTTTTAGCTTATTATTGAATTCAAATTTTCTGCAATATACTTAATTTCTTTTTCTTTAACAGTTAAAACATCAAAAAGCAGATCGCCTTCCCGTAATATTCCCAAAATTGGCTTATCCAGTCCAAGTAGTTTTGCATGAAGCTTCTTTGCAAAATTTTTATTACCATCGTGAATTATTTTAACTGCCAAACTATCTATCTTCAGTTGAGGAAGAGTTCCACCACCGCATTGTGCTTTACTCTCAATAATTGTAGATCTGATGTTTAATTTTTCCAATTCAGATACTAATCTTTCAGCGAGTTTCTCCAGATTATTTATCTTGCGATTTAACATTTCAAAAATTGGTATTTTAGTGAGCAGATCTTTATCATTTAAATAAAAACGCATAACAGCAGAAAGAGCTGCAATTGTCATCTTACCAACTCGAAGAGCTCTCATCATGGGATCTTTAGCAATTTCCCGGATAAGATCAGATCTTCCTGCGATAATACCTGCTTGCGGACCACCAAGCAATTTATCTCCACTAAAAGAGACAATATCACAACCGGCCTTCAAACTACTTCTCACGTCGGGTTCATACTCCAGTGGAAGCCCTTCAGGTTTTCTAAGCAATCCGGAGCCAAGATCATAGATAAATAAGAGGTCATGTTTCTTTGCCAGATCAGATAGGTCAGATAATTCAACTTCTTCCGTAAATCCATCAATATAATAATTTGATTTATGAGCTTTGAAGATCAAAGCTGTATCTTCAGTAATTGCATTTTCATAATCGGAAAGTTTAGTGCGGTTGGTTGCCCCCACTTCGATCATCTTACAGCCGCTTGCTTTCATAATTTCCGGAATGCGAAATGAACCGCCGATCTCGATCAGTTCACCTCTGGAAATTATAACTTCCTTTCCTTCTGCAAAGGTTTTAAGGATCAACATTACT
Organism: Candidatus Cloacimonadota bacterium; assembly: GCA_030626645.1. Classification (GTDB taxonomy): domain Bacteria; phylum Cloacimonadota; class Cloacimonadia; order Cloacimonadales; family TCS61; genus Tenebribacter. Next base: position 672 of record DAOUTP010000169.1, on the reverse strand, counting down.
GCTGCTGCATTATTGTTAACAACTACTGCATCTTCTGCCTTCGTTACAAATTTCATTAATTCAGAAATGTGAGAATTACGTTGTCCACGATGTCCGGTTTTCAGATCAAACTCCAGATTAGAATAGTTGGAAACAATCGGTTTTAATTCATCCAGAATGTGATCTCCCAGAAGAGCACGTCCCAAATTTGTATGCAATACTATTCCTGTCCCATTTATCACTTCGATTAAACTTTTATCACCAATTGATCTAATTACTATTTTTATCTGCGATATGATCTCATCGAGATCTATCGCTTTATCTCCTGCTAAAATATTCTTTCGTATTTCATCAAGTGCTTTACGTATAGAGAATGTTACAAGCTCAACTCCATAATGATCGATCAATTCTTTTATCTCATTATTATTTAGAAGTTTATCCACTCCGGGAATTTTTTTCATTTCTTCTTTCATTATTAATTCCTGCTCTGCAATTTATTACTACAATAGTTCAAATAAAATATTTATATAAAACGTCAATAGAAATTAGAATTTTGAAATGTTAATAATAGGTAAAGTTAACTGATGTTGATCAAAGAATAAGTTATCAAGCCATTGCAAGAAGAGGGGTTCTCAGAAAGTTTATTATTTTTTTTATCCGTTGTTCGTTTTTGTTCGTTGTTAAAAAATAGTG
>DAOUTP010000026.1 GCA_030626645.1 Candidatus Cloacimonadota bacterium | reverse complement strand
TTTCGGATATAATGAGTTTGCATCCGATGGGTATGATGCTAATTTTGAAATTGCGGCTGATGATTCAACTGTTGGAGAATATTTTTTCTGTCAGTTCTATGAACATTATTGGAACAACGTTCCAAATAATTATGAGCAGGAGATCTACGGAACTTACAATACTGCAGAACAACTTAAAAGCTGGGTCTATCGAGTGCGTACAAATGATTTAAATATACCGATTGAGATCGGAATTGCAAATCTGGAGAGAAACGCAGAAAGAATTTATCTTTATATTAATGGATTATATGTTGATCTTTCAACCACCAATTATACATTTACTCCAACTACTTCAGATTATTACAGTTTCACTCTATATTATGGAAATTTAACTCCTTCTCTTGAATTCGATGATATTCCAAATCAACTGCTTTATCCTAATGAAATTCTTGATATAAGCTGGTCGGTAAATATGAATCCTACGATCAATCATATTAACGTGTATGCAGAAAATGATGAGATTACAATTCCAATTGAGTTGGATTTATCACCAACTGCTTCTAATGTCGTTTGGAATGTTCCACAATTGCTGTTTGAAGATCTTAAATGCAGGATAGACCTTGTGATGGATGAAGGTGATACATTGCATCATTATTCGCCTTATAGTTTTGGTATTATCTCTCCGCAAAATATTGTAGAGACTTATCAGGGTTGGAATCTGATGACTAAGAACTTTAATACAAATCAATATTCTACCGAAGAGATATTTGGTGTGAATACGGAATTTTATGAATTTATAAATAATGAATTCATTACAGTGAATGAGCCGGAATTCCTTCATCCTTACTGGAACTATGCGCCACAGGATAATTATTTTGCCTTGAGTAATGTGACTATGCAGAAAACGGCTTACAGTATGCAAATGAATTCCGGATGGAATATTATTCCGAATCCGCATAGAGCACATTATGATCTTGATCAGCTTGTGTTTTCCTTAAATAATGTAGATTACGAATATTACCAGGCAGTACAGAACAGGTTGATAGAACCTGCTGTATTTGATTATGAGAATTGCTTTGAGCCAGTTTATGAGATGACTCCAGCGAATGCTTATTATTTATTTTGTTATGAAGATGATGTTACTTTGAAATTTATTCCATATTATTCCAATGAATTTTCACCTGAGTACGAGATCAATTGGAAAGCAAAGATAAATGTAGAACAGGTAAACAACGATTTGTCATCTGTTATTATTGGAACTTCAGATTTTGCAGATTCGCTCTATAATGCAAATTACGACCTCCTCAAACCTCTTGATAAACCATTCGAGGATATTATCACATTCAGTATTCCATTGGCAATAAATGGTGAAACTAAGAAACTGCACCAATCTATTACTTCACCGCAAAATGAATCACATGATTTCACATATTCATGGGATGCAGAATTACAACTCGCTGATCTACAACCATTATTCTTTGATGCCAGCACTTTTGAGCTTCCTGAAAATTTCAATATATTCCTGGAAATGTCTGGGGGTTATCTGGAAATACCGGAAAATGATGCTGTGGAATATATTCCGGCTGACACACTTTTGGAGATCACAATTCTTATTACAAATCAGGATTATTCCAATGTAGATGATGCAGTTGTTCAAAATACATTCAGAATGCAGAACTATCCAAATCCATTTAACCCGGAAACAAACATACATTACAGCATTCCTGATGAGGGGAAAGTTGAATTGAGCATTTATAACATCAAAGGACAGAAAGTTAAAACATTGGTAAACGAGATTCAACTTAGTGGAGAACACACTGTTATTTGGAATGGAACGAATAAAAATAATAAGCGTGTAGCATCGGGTGTTTACTTCTATAAATTAGAAATTAATGATTCTAAATTGTTGATCAATAAAATGTTGTTATTGAAATAAATTGGGGAAATAATGAAAATATTGTTAACTATTTTATTCATCTTATCTGTTACATTTGTTATTGCTGAAGATATCTGGGAAGATGGTTTTGAAGAACTAACCGGTTGGATATTGAATGGTGAATTTGAAATAGATTCTCCGCAGGGTTTAGGTGGAGAGTATGGAAATCCTGATCCTGTTTCGGCTTATGCCGGGAATAATGTTCTCGGTGTGGATCTTACAGGGCTTGGAGTAACTATGGGTGATTATGAAAGTGACCTTGGTGCTCATGAATATTTTGCCATATCACCTGCCATTGATTGCAGCGAGTTCGTAGGAGTTGAACTTAGTTTTATGAAATGGTTGAATGTGGAGCAACCGGCTTACGATCATGCTTACATCTGTGTGAGTAATGATGATGGAACAACATGGATCGAGATCTGGACGAATTCCAGCGCTATTACGGATAATGCTTGGAGTAGTCTCAACTTTGATATCTCAGGAATAGCTGATCTTAATAGTGAAGTCCGCATCAGGTTTTCAATTGGAACTACAGACGGTTCCTGGCAGTACAGCGGTTGGAATATTGATAATCTTATAATTACTGGTAATTCGGTTGTATATGGTGCTATCGAAGGAAATGTGATCAATGAGAATACTACTGAACCAATTGCTTTTGCTCCGGTTATGTCTCAATATGGAAACACGATGTCCGATGATGAAGGCTATTTTATATTAAATAATATTCCGGCAGGTATTAGAGATATCGCGATAAATGCACTCGGGTATCTTCCATTTACGCAAAGCAATATCGCTGTTGCAGAAGATGACACAATATATGTATTATGTGAGCTTGAACTAGATCCAAATACTCCACCACCACCACAAAATCCTCAAGCTACTGTATATGATGAAAATAATGTTCATCTTACCTGGGAAGAACCTGAGCTTCCAGACGAAGAACTGCTGGCTTATAATGTCTATCGGAATGGAATTATTGTACAGAGCATTATAGCTGAAGAATTTTTTGATCTAGATATGATCAATGGATTTTACAGTTATTATATTTCCGCAGTTTACGACTCGGGAGAATCACTACCTACAGATACAGTTAACGTTCAGATCAACGTTACCGGATTAGAAAATGACGTAATTCCGCTTAATGAGTATAGCCTTTCAAATTACCCCAATCCATTCAATCCTGAAACGACTATTAATTTTGAAACCACCAGTCTTCACCAAGGTTACGCCGGGCAGGCGAATTTACACAAATTTGCACAAATTGAAATATATAATATCAAAGGTCAGAAATTGAGAGCACTTTCCCCGAGCTTGAGTCATCCTGAGTTTATCGAAGGACGAGGGAGAGGACAATTCAGTACTGTTTGGGACGGTACAGATCAAACAAATAAACCTGTTTCCAGCGGTATCTATTTCTATCAATTAGTAATTGACGGAAAAGTAGCAGCTAAAAACAAAATGATGCTTTTAAAATAAATTATTTTTAAAAGCGCAAATAATTATATGTTAACATGAAGGCTGTTGAATTTGTTATTAGTTCATCATTACCTTCTTTATCAGATGGGTTGTTAATAAAAAAACTAAATTCCAATCTGCGGTGTTTACTAATTTCATATCCAATTGCTGCAAATAATCCTGCACCAATTGAGCTGGATGATCCCTCTTCAAATGGTGTACTCCATCCTGAATAACCAGCTCCCACACTTACATAAAGAGAGGGAACCCATTCTTCTGAATTTAGCTTTTCTGAGAAAAAATATGAAACACCTGCAGCACCAACTCCATCACTGATTATAACAGAATCTTCAAATATATTTTTTATAGAAAACCAAGATACTTTGCTTACATAATATATTTCGAGATTATTCTTTGGTGAGAACCCAATTTTAAAATTTGTAGCAATGCCCATTTGAACTTCAGGACTACTTTTATATGTATCTCCATCTAAGTGCAATGTCTGTTCAAAACTCGTTGAATGTCCACCTATCCCAAAACCTATAATGAAACCTTCTCGTCTACCATCGAAAATTGAATTTTTATTATTCTCTGTAGATTCATTATTTTTGATTTCTTTAGCAGTGTAATCAATATTATTAGTATTTTCAGTCCCATCCAATTCAATATTAATAACATCTGTGTAGGAATTATAATTAATTCTACCATGAGGTTTTCTCGTGAGAATTTCTACAGTTAGGTCAATCTCACCGTCCATGATCGATTGAATATCAGGCTTATTCACAATAAACAATTTCTTTGAGTTACTAGGGGATATATAGATCTTTTGTTTATCGATCTTTTTAATCTCACCTGTTAATTGATTGTTGTCTTTCAGATAGATCGTAATAGAAAAACAATTAAATGTAAAAATAACAAAAATAATGACTAATAAAATTTTCTTCATTTGTCCTCCGTGTTTTTATATGATTTAATATTTAATAACAGTAAAACTCATATAAGATTTATCATGAAATCGTCAATTATTAAATAAATCTTTGCATCTTATTGAAAAAAGTTTGACTTCAATTCTCTAATTCTATTATCAACAATTAAAATTATTTGTGTTAAAAAGAGGTAAATAAAATAATGAAACAACAAGGGAAAATATGAAATATAAATTAGTATTATTCGATGCAGATGGTACACTCTTTGATTTTGATACTGCCGGAAGGCACGCATTTGAGAAGACATTTAAACAATTTGGGATAAATGAAAACTTAAAGCAATTACACAAAGAATACGAAATCATCAACATGGCTATCTGGCGGGATTTCGAGCAGAAGAAAATAACTTCCGAAAAATTAAGAATAGAACGATTTCAAAGATTTTTTACGAAAGAGGATTTGCAGCTTGATCCTCAAGTGATCAGTCCGATCTATCTTAAATATCTTTCCGAAGGAACTCATCTTTTACCAGGGGCAAAAGAAATTGTCAGTTTCTTATTTGGAAAGTGTGAACTTGCTCTTGCTACAAATGGACTTGCCGATGTACAAAATCCCCGTTTTGCAGGTTCATCTCTAGCAAAATATTTCCAGCATATATTTATTTCTGAAGAGATCGGACATCCAAAACCTGATGCTGAATTTTTCCAACATATCTTTGCGAAGCTTCCTCACAAGGAGTTTTCGATAATCATTGGTGATAATTTAACTTCAGATATTAAGGGTGGAAATGATTTTGGAATTGACACATGTTGGTTCAATCAAAATAAACGTATCAATGAAAGTGGGATAGTTCCCAACTTTGAAATTAATGATCTTAGAGAATTAAGATCAATTTTATTATAGTTATTAAAAAAAGAAATGAGATCGTGATTTTTAGGATTTAGTAATTTTCTGATAGATCACATCTCACTAGAAGGAGAGAAATATGAACACTGCCGAAAAGAAGAGCAGCCTTCCGATGATATTATTTATTATTGCTGTTCTTGCGTTTATTTACATTTTCCCAAGGATCCTTATTTCCATTTTAGGACCTAGTGATCCCTGGACGTCTTATCTTTATCAGTATGGATTTGGTGCAATCACATTTGGCATCGGTATCTTCCTGATATTAAAAACAGGCTCCTGCAAACTTGGTCGCGGGAACGATACTTTCTGGTTCAAATGGATAATTGTCGGTTTCTTCCTCTTTGCTATAACTCATGCGGTCTGGATATTATTAGCATTGTATATGCCTGTGAAGGGAGGAGTGTAAATGGAACATCTAAGTCAACTTAATTTAGATCCAAGTGCATATTGGACAATTGGAACTGTTGTAATTTTATATTCCTTGCTGATTGCTGGTTTCGGTGGATATTTCTCAAGATTCAGTAAGAATATAAATGATTATTTTTATAGTGGTCAGAGATTTGCCTGGTGGCTGGGTGCTGCAAGTATGATAGCTACGGGAATTGGTTCCTACAGTTATCTCAAATATTCTCAACAAGGTTTTGAAACCGGTATGAGCAGCTCGATGACCTATACAAATGACTGGTTTATTATACCGTTCTTTATGTTCGGGTGGCTGCCGATCATCTATTTTTCAAGGATCAAATCTATTCCCGAATATTTCGAACGCAGGTTCAATAGAACATCGCGATATATCTCGCTTGTAATAATTATGGCGTATATGTTATTCTATATCGGATATAATCTGTTTACAATTGGTATTGCCATGGAAGGACTTCTTGGTGTTCCATTGATAATTACCGTACCGATTGCAACGGTGCTACTGGGTGGTTATGTTACTTTTGGAGGGCAGACGGCTGTTATTTTCACAGATCTTTTTCAGGGTATCATGCTATATATCGCAGGTGGAATTGCAATTGTTGCAGGTATAATTGCCTTGGGAGGTTTTGGTGAATTCTGGTCTTGGCTGCCGGTAACTCACAGACTTCCATTTGTGGATCTTTTGAACGATCCGAAATTTAATACTGCCGGTCTCTTCTGGGGAGAAGCTCTGGCTGGAAGTATCGCCTTCACATTTATGAATCAAGGTTTCATAATGAGATATTTGGCATTAAAGAGTGTGAATGACGGTAGAAAGGCAGCAATTTTTAATGTGCTTTTCACACTGCCGTTCTCTGCTATAATTGTTGGTGCTGTTGGTTGGATCGCGAAATCTTTAATTGAAAAGCAAACTGCCATGGGTGGTGCTTTAGAAGGTCTTGATCCAATACATATTACAAACCATTTCCATACATTTATTGTTGTTGCGTGGGAAACTTTGCGACATAATACGATCGTCTTTGGTTTTGTGATCGCTGCTCTTACAGCCGCTCTGATGTCTACCGTTGATACATTGATAAATGCCTGCTCTGCAATTGGTATTTATGATATTTATAAGCCTTTGTTCAAACCCGAAGCAGATGATAAACATTATCTGAGAGCAGCTCGCTGGGTTTCCGGTGGAACAGCACTACTTGGTTTATTACTTGTTTATATGTTCTCACATATGAAGGGCAGCTTGATGTCAATTCATTATAAAGGAATTATGATAATTATTCCATCTATTGTTACTACAATTTTCCTTGGTGCATTCTGGAGAAGATTTACAGCTAAAGCTGCGAATATTTCTATGCTCGTGGGATCCGGATTTACAATTCTCACAGTGTTCGTTCCTGATATGATCACTCCTCTTGCTGCATTCGTTTCCGCTCCGCAAAATGGAATTTTTATTTATACTAGAGCACTTTTTGGAATGTTGCTTACAGCAATAGTGGGAGTAGCAATAACACTTATGACAAAAGAGGCTCCAGGTCATGCTGAGAAGATAAATGGACTTACCATTGATACACTTGATTATGCAATGGAACAGTATAAAGGTGGAATACCGAATCATGTGAAAGGTGAAAAAATTAGAAGACTTCCTGTACTTATTGATGAGACTATACCTACAGGAAAAATATCGCTTTCCAATGCAATAATGGCACGGATGAAAGCAAATGAGGATGATCTTATCTATATGGAAGATTCACGCTGGTATCTGGGTGGACTTCGTTCTGATCATGTGAAAGCTTATACACCTCATGATGATAACGATGATGTCAAAATGTCATTGGAAACATTTGATAAAGCTATGATGCTAAAAGATAAACTGATAACATTAGAAAAAATATTCTAATTGGTAATAATATTAAACGCCTCTCGCAAGGGAGGCGTTTTTTTGAATTCAATGAATTTTAATAAAATAATTTTACTTTTCTTAATCCTGATCATATTTGGATGTGGACAGCAGGCAGAATTAGGAACTAAAAAAAATCCAATAAAGATGTATTTTGTCCCTTCTATCGAGGCTGATAAGATAATTACCAGCGGAAAAGAAGTTGCTGATATCATACAGGAAAAAACTGGATATTATTTCCATGTTGCTGTTCCCACCAGCTATGCTGCCGTAATAGAAGCTATGGGAACCGAAGAAACGGATATCGCCTGGTTGGCTACTTATGCTTACATTCTGGCGAATCAGAAATTTTATGCGGAAGTTGCTCTGACTGTTGTTCGAAAGGGATTTGATAAATATCGTGGGCAATTTATCGCTCACACTGAAAGCCAAATAAATAATTTGGAAGATATTAATGGGAAAACAATAGCATATACAGATGCTGCTTCTACTTCAGGATATACTTATCCCTCTGCATTTCTTATCGAGAAAGGTATAGAACCGGGAAAATATTTCTTTGCCGGAGGTCATCCTCAAGCAGTTCTTGCTGTTTATAGCGGGAAAGCTGTTGTAGGTTGTGCCTTCTGGACGCCAGTTGGCGAGGAAGATGCTCATGATGCAAGGAGCACAGTTATAGAGACCTATCCGGATGTAATGGAAAAGATAAAGATAATTGGTCTTACAGAGTGGATCCCCAATGCTACAGTTACTTTCCGTAAGGATTTTCCAGCGGAAATGAAAGAGAAGATCGTTGATGCTCTTCTGGAATTTGCAAATGAAGATGAAGATCACGAGGTTCTAAAAAGGTTATTGGAAATTGATAACTTCATTAGAGCATCTGATGAGGATTATGACAGTGTTCGTGAAGCAATGAAAACCATCGGTGAAGATGTTTTTTAAAAGTGGGGAACAAAAAAAACAAATGGATTCCTTGGGACGAGGAGTCCAACATAAGTTTCTTGGGATGAGAAGTTCAACAGATGTTGGTTCAACCGTCTCGATTGAACCTGTAGTTTTGTAAGATCGTCTCGATCAGAAAAAAGGAGTAATTATGCCATCACTGAGAATAAATCAGGAATTTAGAAGTGAAATTTATTTCGTTTCTTTAACTATTCAGAAATGGTATTATATTTTTGATAGACATGATCGATGGGAAATTTTACTCAAAGCGTTACAGTATTATCAGAAAAACAATGATCTGAAAATTTATGCATGGGTTTTTATGTTAAACCACATTCATCTGATATTCCAAATTGAAGATTCTATTAATTTCTTGCGATCTTTCAAAAGTTATACATCTCATCAATTAAAGGAAAATATTCAATCAACAGAACCTAATGTTTTGAAAATTTTCAAGTTTAAGGATGGTTATCATATTTGGCGTAAAAATAATTTTCCGGAACTTATTCAATCTGAGGATTTCTTTTTCCAGAAGGTTAAATATGTGGAAGATAATCCAGTGAAAAAAGGATATGTGTATAATCCTGAAGATTGGAAATATTCATCAGCAAATGTGAATAGATTATTGAATGTTACAAGGTTTGAATGATGGCATCGAGACGATGCAAAAAAAACAAATGGACTCCTCGGGACGATGAGTCCAACATGGGGTCTTTTTCGATGTTGGTTCAACTGTCTCGCTTGAACCACATGTTTTACCAGATTGTCCAATCTGATTCAGATAATATCACATCGAGACGATGTGGAAAAAAACAAATGGACTCCTCGGGACGAGAAGTCTAACATGAAGGACAAAAAGTCCAACATAATTATAGAATAATAAGGAATAAATGAAAAATATCATTGAAATTAAAAACCTGCACAAAATTTATGCCGGAGGAACACATGCTCTTAAAGGCATTGATTTAAATGTGAAAGAAGGTGAATTCTGCATTCTTCTAGGTCTTTCCGGATCCGGTAAAACTACACTTCTTCGCTGTCTGAATCGACTGATCGAACCCACATCTGGTGACATTCAAATCGATGGGGAAGACGTTATTGCAGCCAAAGGGCAAAAACTTCGTTTTATTCGTCGAAAGATCGGTATGATATTCCAGCAATTCAATCTGATAAAGAACTTGAGTTCGCTTACTAATGTTCTAACAGGGAAATTAGGATATTCTTCTTTGCTGCATTCACTAGCTTTTTCCAAAAATAAAACGGATGTGGAAATTGCTTTGGAAAACCTTCAGCGCGTAGGCTTGAAAGATCTAGCAGAGAAAAAGATCAAGAACCTGAGTGGGGGACAGCAGCAACGAGTAGCAATTGCCCGAGCATTAATGCAGAACCCAAAAGTTATTTTAGCAGATGAGCCAGTCGCCAGTCTTGATCCAGCCACGGCAAATTCAGTGATGAAATACCTGGGAGAATTAAATAAAAAGGATAAGATCACAATTATTTGTTCACTTCATTTTCTCAGCCTGGCTAGGAAATATGGTACTCGAGTAGTTGGTCTGAAAGATGGTGAAATCGTTTTTGATGGAACTCCCAAGGAGATTGATAAAAAGAGATTCAAAGAAATTTACGGTGAAGATGCTGAGGAGGTTGAGATCAGATGAAAAAAGCAAATAAACTTAAATTTAACTTTCAGGCAATTCTTACTGATCTGCTTATATGGATCTATATTTCCGGATGTATTTCCTTTTTACTAAATCGTTGGTTCGAATTGGCAATACCCAGTTTATACATCCTTATCTACGGCGCAGTTGTAAGTGTAATTGTTATGATTTGTGGTATTTCCATTGGAAGAAAAGTGTTTCTTCCCACAAAAAGAACAAATAATAAATGGTATAAGACTTTCTGGGGATGGACAGTTGTATTGATATTACTTATAACATTTATAGTTGGTTGGATATTGGTAGAAGTCAACCCCTACAAATTCTTCACGAAATTCAAAAATGCCGGTGGAATTATGTCCGGTATCTTTGACCCGAATCTTGATCTTTTAGTAGTGAGTTTAACTGCTTTGGCAGAAACTATCTATCTGGCTTTGCTTGCTACGATCTTTGCCATACCGTTTGCATTTCTTCTCAGCTTTTTTGCCGCACGCAACCTGATGCCAAAGACTTTAATCGGAAACACAGTTTATATTATAATTCGTTCCTTTGCAACTGTCTTTCGTTCAATAGAAGCTATCGTATGGGCTATAATCTTCAGTGTGTGGGTGGGAATCGGCCCTTTTGCCGGTATGTTGGCACTAATGATACATTCTATTGCAGCATTAATCAAACTATATTCCGAGCAGATCGAAAATATTGATCCCGGTCCTGTAGAGGCAATAAAGGCAACCGGGGCAAACACACTTCAAATTTGGGTTTTTGGAGTCGTTCCACAAATCATTTCACCGTTTCTTGCTTTTACTATTTACAGATGGGACATCAATGTACGCATGGCTACGATCGTCGGTTTCGTAGGTGGCGGTGGAATTGGTCTTCTGCTTCTTCAGCAACAGCAACTTCTACGCTGGCATAATGTTGGAATGATTATCTGGCTAATTGCTGCAGTTGTCTGGATAATGGATATGGTAAGTGCGAAAGTACGTGAGAAGTTGCAGGGAATGTAAAAAGATTTACCATGGAGTATAAGTAGAAAAATGAAATACAAAGCTGTTATATTCGATCTGGATGGAACGCTCATCGATTCGATGGGTATCTGGCTGCAAGTAGATATAGAATACCTGGAGAAAAGGAATATTCCCGTACCTTCAGATTTATTTGAAGATGTACCGGAAGGTAACAGCTTCAACGAAATTTGCCAGTATTTTAAAGATAAATTTAATCTTCCTGACACAATCGAAGAGATCGGAGCAGAATGGACAGAAATGGTTGCCCAGCATTACAAAACTGAGATCAGATTGAATTCTGGCGCAGAAGAATTGATTAAATCCCTTTATGAACAAAATGTGAAAATGGCCATCGGGACCAGTAATACAAAACATCTGGCAGAAACAGTTCTCAAAGCTAATAATGTTCTGCATTATTTCGATTCCATCGTTGCCGGATGTGAAGAGATCAAAGGAAAACCATATCCCGATATTTTCCTTAAAGCTGCTGAAGAATTGAAGATTGATACTAAAGATTGCCTCGTGATCGAAGATACATTACACGGAGTTGTTGCAGCCCATAAAGGTGGTATGGATGCTTTTGCTATTTTCGATGATAATGACACACATGATATTGAAAACCTGAAAATAGAAGCTGAATTTTATGCAGAAGATTTCTGGAAAATTCTGAAGAAATTGAGAAGCGACAAGCTTTAATTCTGTAACACGTTTTGTAAATTATAAAAAAGAAATATCGCTAATTGAGATTATAAAGCTATCTTATCAAAAAAAAAATTAGGAAAATATGAAATTTGAAAATTTAGAAATTATTGAGCCAATTCTGAAGGCTTTAAAAAAAGAAAATTATACGGTACCAACTTCAATTCAGGAAAAAGCGATTCCACTCATTCTGAAAAGAAATGATGTATTGGGCAGTGCTCAAACCGGAACAGGAAAAACAGCAGCTTTTGCTATTCCAATTCTGCAGCACCTCTTTCTGGATCGACATCAGAATAAAAACTCGCGTAAAATATTGGCACTTGTCATCACTCCGACTCGTGAATTAGCGATTCAGATTGGTAACAGTTTCTCGACCTATGGAAAATTCACCGGACTTAAAAACACAGTCGTTTTTGGTGGTGTTAAGCAAGGTGCTCAAACGAAGGCTCTTCGGAACGGAGTTGATATTCTCGTGGCAACTCCCGGCAGGCTTCTGGATTTGATGAATCAAGGATTTATCAACTTGAAAGACATTGAATACTTCGTTTTGGATGAAGCTGACCGGATGCTTGATATGGGTTTCATTAACGATATTCGCAAGATCATCGCCAAACTGCCGCACAAACGCCAGTCTCTGTTTTTCTCTGCAACTATGCCGGATAATATTGTAAAACTTTCACGGAAAATTTTGATTAATCCAGTAAAAATCGATGTCAGCCCAATTTCCTCAACTGCCGAAACTATTCAGCAATATCTGTATTACACCAATAAAAGAGATAAAAGAGATCTGCTGATTCACATCCTTCAGAATTCCAAGATCGATCAGGCTTTGCTGTTTTCCAGAACCAAGCATGGTGCCGATAAAATTGCCCGTCACCTTAAAAAATTTAAGATCAAAGCGGCAGCTATCCATGGGGATAAAGCTCAAAATAACCGGCAAAAAACTTTAGCTCAATTTAAAGCCGGGGAGCTTAGAGTGCTGGTCGCAACTGATATTGCTGCCAGAGGTATCGACATCGATAAACTGAAATATGTGATCAATTTTGATGTTCCCAATATTGCTGAAACTTATGTTCACAGGATTGGCAGATCCGGTAGAGCAGGGGAAGAAGGTAATGCGATTTCACTTTGTGAACCGGAAGAAAATGCTTATATAAAAGACATTGAAAAATTGATAAAACTGAAAATAAAAATCGTGAATGAAAATCCTTTTCCTCAAACTGACAAAGCTATGACACAGAAAGAAAAAAAGGAATGGGAAAAAGAGAAACAACGCCGAAAACAAGAATTCTTTGCAAACAGAAAGAGTAAACTTAATAGAACGAATTTGCCAAGGTATTTAAAGAAGAAATGAGCAATTCGAATCAACATGGAGCGAAGCGGAATACTCCAAGGCGTACAAGTGTTGGTTAATGTTTGGCAGCTGCCACGCTTGCCCGCCTCTGGCGTGGCTCTTCTTGCTTGTCTTCTTGCTTGGTTGTGGAGCTGTTTATTA
>DAOUTP010000387.1 GCA_030626645.1 Candidatus Cloacimonadota bacterium | reverse complement strand
GGAGATGAAGTTCATAATCGTAATAGAGCGGGTACATCTCTTTTCTACAGAGCAATAGCACCTGCAATTGTACAAACATGTGATAAACAGAATGTAGTTGCTAAGGTTCTCAATTTTATTAATGGAAACGATCACTTCTTCCTGAATCTATCTATGCCCGTTGGTAAAGTAACTTTAGATGCAGCTAGAAATATAGATAATAGCAGTATCGTAGTTGCAATGACTAGAAATGGAACCGATTTCGGTTTGCAGTTAGCAGGAACAGGAAATTCCTGGTTTGTAGGAAAGGCACTTGTTCCCGATGCTCTTTACTTCCCCGGATTTACAAAAGATGATGCTAATCCTGATATTGGTGACAGCTCAATAACTGAAACTGTTGGATTAGGAGGATTTGCTATTGCAGCGTCTCCGGCTATTGTCCAATTTGTGGGTGGAACAGCTAACGATGCAGTTAATTACACTCTGGCAATGTATGAAATAACTTTTGGTGAAAATAATATGTATCAAATACCATATTTGAACTTCCGTGGAACACCCACTGGAATCGATGTAACAAAAGTAGTAGAAAAGGGTTTAACACCATTTATTGATACTGGCGTTGCCCATAAAGATCCGGGAATTGGACAGGTTGGCGCTGGTGTATTAAGTGCACCGATGGAACCATTTATCAAAGCAGCAATCGGTTTAGCTGAACAATTAAAAAACTAAATAAAAGGAGAAAATTATGAAACCACAAGAATTTTTAGAGTTTATGGACAATGTTAAAGTACATGATTTAACACAGAGATTAAGTATTCACACACCACCTTGGCCAAGTTATATGCCGTTGCAGATTCAGTATTTTAAGAGATTAGCCGGGGCTCATATGGGACAAGGGGCAAATGGACAGATCATAAAAACAAGTAATCATGTTGGAACTCATATTGATGGTCAGATCCACTTTTTTGCTAGTGGAAAAACTATCGGAGAAGTGCCGATAAAAGATTGGATAGGATCAGGTGTTGTTGTGGATATATCTGATGAAGTCTCAGATTATTCACTTTATACTCCCGAAATGTTAATGAAAAAAGTAGAAATTAAAAAAGGTGATATTCTCATTATTAACACTGGTTATCACAAATATAGCTGGGATCAACCAGAATCTGATGAAGTTCGCTACTTTGTCAAACATCCAGGACCAAGCCCTGAATTTCATCAATGGGCATTGGATATGAAAATAAAATGGATCGGAGTAGATTGTGGCAGCGCAGATCATCCGATGAATACGATCATTCGCGATTGGCATCCAAAACCTTTCAAAGAAGCAGAAAAGAAATTGATTGAAGATTATGGAAAAACCTGGGATGAAATGTTCCCGTTAGAAGAGTTCTATCAGGTAATGCATCTTAATCTTTTCCCCAAAGGATTACTTCATGCTGAGAATCTGGGTGGTGAGATCAACGAAGTTAATAACAAGCGTGTTTGGATCGGAATGTTCCCTCTACGCGGTATTGAATTAGAATCTTCCATGTGCCGTATAATCGCCATGGAAGCATAATATAACTAATACCTTTGCAGAAATTCCTGCAAGGATATTCTCGTTTTGAAGGAAATTAGCACAGAATTAAAAGGAGTTATAATGGCTATAT
>DAOUTP010000164.1 GCA_030626645.1 Candidatus Cloacimonadota bacterium | reverse complement strand
TGGTGCTATAACTCCGCTGAAAACCCGATTAATAAAGGAATCGATCGTACTGATATTCACTTCAGATTTATTGGTCAGCATATTTTTGTAAGTAGTTTTAAGGAATTCAATATCACCAGAATCAAATTTTAAATCGGGATTTATCTCCTTCTGCAAACTATAAATAATTTCTTTTCCTTCATCAGTGTTATTTACTATATTATGCAGATGCTCGAATATTCTCTCTCTGATCTCGGCAGTTGCTTTTCGGGTGAATGTGATCACTAATATTTCTTCAAAATCAATTCTGTATTTCAACAGAAGATTGATGAATTCCAATGAAAGACGATAGGTTTTTCCGGTTCCAGCACTTGCTCGTATCAACAGAGGTTTCATAGATATACCTCAATCTCGTTACCAATCCCCTGATTGGTAATGTAGGAATTATTCGTTCCCAAAGAGGGCTTTGGGAACGAGAGGTTTTGTGCAGGCTTTGGGAACGAGAGATCGAAAATTATTAGATGAATCATTTTATCAACTCCGCCTTCATCTTCAAGTCGCGCCGTGTGATCTCAATATCTTCATATGTATCTTTCTTATCAGCCAGAGTAAAACCATTATCAATGATATTTTTTAATGCCACTTTTATTACATCTTTCAAGTCGATCCGTTTAAAAATATCGGTCATTATCTTTTGCTCAACAAAGAAAAGGTGTGATTGGAGCTTCTGCTCAATTTCGGGAGAATCAATTAAATAACTAATGAATTCATAAAATTGTAATTGCTCATTGTAACGTTTGATCTTGCCGGAGTTAATACTTCCGGTTTTATAATCAAAAATATGTGGAATGTTATCAGCAGAATGAATGCGAAGATCAGCTCTTCCTCGGAGATAAATCTCAATTTCATCAAGTTTGAAAAACTGCTTTTGTTCGGTTCTTCCTGTTTCAGGAAATACTGTAATAAATTCATCGGTAAATTTGAGATCATTATGAAGCCGATAGAAGAAATTGGCAATTCCGTCTTTTAGGATCGGGATAAAAATATTCTTGAAATAGTTCTCTGAATAATTATGAGGAGAGATGTATTTCATCTTATATTTTACAAAATGTTCAATTGCCTGATCTATATATTGCTTTGTGTTAAATATAAAATTATGATGCAGTTTGCTACCATGATAAACCTCAATCAAACGTTCCCAGATCATTGTGAAAATGCTGTGAGAGATTGTTCCAATGAGTTTATAACTGAAATCCTGAGAAATGATTGGATCTCGCTTTTTCAAATCTACCATGAATTCTAAGTAAAATGCAAACGGATCTTTCTTTAACTTTTCCCATTTATAAAAACTCAAATTGAGTTCATTATTTTTTAGATCGGATTTATCAAATGGAATGGAAAAGAACTCATCAGAAATTTCATCTTGAATGGGAAGAGGATGATCATTTTTCTTCAGCAATGAATCAAAAATCTGCTGATACAAATTGATCTTAGGAAGCTCAATTTCTTCGATGAGGTCATATAATTTTAACTCTTCAATAAATGAGCTTATTTCAATATTTTCTTCCAGATTACAGCGTGTGAAAACAGTAACATTATTGGATGTCGCCAGAAGACGATAGAAATAGTACTTATCGCGAAGTTTGATGTCTTCATAAGTTTTAAGCGAAAGTTTTTTTCTCTGGTTTTCAGAAAATAGAAATTGAGTGTGTTTGGCGGCAGGAAGGATTCCTTCGATTGCGTTCAAAACATAAACGTTTTTAAAATGTAGATTTCTGGTGTCTTGCAATGAAGTGATCTGAACCCGATTATCAGATTGATTTTCCAAAGTGTATTTGATCTGTTTGGGTTTCATATAATCCAGAAACAATTGCCATAAATTTGCCGAAATATTATGTTTAAAGATATTCTTCCAATTTGCAATAAGTTCGATCTGCTCAATAGAAGCAAAATCTGAGAGAAGCTCATAAAAAACTTTTAAGATATCGGTTTTGTTGTTTTCTCTTACAGCCAAACTCTCTATATCAACCTGCTTCTCGATAAAATCAATCAGAGATGCTATATTGTTAATTTTCCTAAGTTCTATAAGAAGCTTGAATATTTTCTCAAAAACTTCCTTAAATTCTGTTCCTCGTTTGGAAAAATAGTCAAGATAAAGATATTGAATATCATTATCAATGCACTTGAAGAGGAAAGCTCTGATCTGTTCACGTTTGGTTTTGTTCTCTTCAAAAATTTCTATGAAATCATCCGAAAGTGCAGCATTCAACAACTCTTGAAGAGATAATAAAAAGGGAGTTCCTTCCCAGACAATCGAATGAAGAAGCTCCTGTAAAGTTTGGAAAAATCTGAATAAACCTGTTCCTGAAAATGGTAGAGTATTGGAAATGGAATAATATTCTCGTGATAGAAATTCTGCATAAGAACGTGAATTGAATTTGAAGTCAATGATCGTATTTTTTTGTTGAAGATCAATTGTAGAAAGAAGGTTTCCTATCATCTGAAATTGCTCTGTGGATTTGATAATCTTGATTTTTGTTTTTAAAACGGAGCGTAAAATACTCGCATCAAGGTCTTCTTTTATTGCAAGTTCATCTTCATCATAAAATTCCGGTGGGATCTGTAAATATATTAGCAAATTATCATCAAACTTATGCAGAATATTTTTCTCAAGTTTTGTAAAATAAAACTGATTTACTACGATGAGCTTATCGAAATTCAATTCAAAATCAAATTCATTAAAATCACGTAGAAATATGGTATCGGTAAATTGCATTTTCTGTAACAGTTCATAATATTGCTCTTTGATCTGTAATAGTTGCTCAAAAGAATTAAGCTGCCAATTATTTGCCGTATATTTAGAGAATAGAATTTCCTTTATGTCATCTTGGGAGGTCATCTCTTCATTGATCTCTTCCCAAAAATTGAAGAAATTGTTCGCCAACTCAATCGACTGAAAATAAGTTTTAATTCTAAAAAAATCTTTGTTTTCTTTTGTAAGTGCATTATAGAACATTAAAGTGCGTTTTTCTTCTTTTAATATTGGTAGTTTGGAATGGAATAATTCATCCTTCCATTCATCCATCGTTAAGAATTTGTGTTCGGAAAAATCCCAAATGGGCAGATACATTCTCAGTGTTTCCTGTTTGCTTTTGCGGGTGGGGAAGAGCAGCAAACATTTTTCGGAATCTAATTCATTTAAAGCTGTCTGTAAAATATTTTGATTAAGTGGAATATGCTTGATCATAACAGACTTTTAATCCATGTCAAAAGTAAAATTATTATTAGTGCCGGCAACATGTTCAATACTCTGATCTGTTTGATCTCTAAAATGCGCAAACCTAATCCAATTAGTAGAATCCCACCGACCGAAGTGAGATTATTGATATAAATCTCGCTGAAATAATCTCCAAAAACAGAGGTAAGTAGAGTTAGTCCACCTTGGTAGATGAACAGCGGAATAACAGAGAACATTACACCAATCCCTAAAGCAGATGAAAGAGCAATAGAGCCGAATCCATCCATTATCGCTTTAGTGAGCAACAGGTTTGGTTTCCCACCCAGTCCTTCTTCAATCGCTCCCAAGATTGTCATGGAACCCATGCAGAAAAGCAGGAAAGCAGTTACTAATCCTTCTGAGAATTTGTCATTTTTAGATTTCAATTTAGCTTTCAGCTTTTCACTGAGTTTATCCATCCAGGCTTCAATGTTAAGAGCTTCACCGATGAGAGAACCGGAGATCAAACTGAGTACGATAAGAAGGTAAGCATCAGATTTCAGAGCCATTACGATTCCCAGAAAGATTGTGAAAATACCAATTCCCTGAAAAGCAACTTCTGTAAAACGTTTAGATAATCTTGTATGCAGGATTAAGCCAATAATGCTGCCAACGATAATTGTGCCTACGTTTATAAGTGTTCCTGTCATTTTTCTTTCTCAACCCTCCAAGTTTTATTCAGGTCTCATTACGAAGCTTCCGCTTCGTAATGTAATTTCTTCAGCAGCTTCTGCTGTTTTAGTACACGGACAGGAGTGTCCATGCTACATTTTATCACATTCTCAGTTGTATTTATGCATTGTTTTACCCCAATAATAATTTCAACATCTTCATCATCATTTTACGCTTGCCGAATTTTTCTTTGAGTATTTTCATATAAAGAGTTGCCATATTTTTAGGAGGAATAGTTTCTTTTTGTTTTTTGATCAGTTTCATTGCTTTTGTTGGGCAAGTTGTAACACACAATCCACAGCCAATACAACGCTCCAGATCGATGATAGCTTTCTTTTCCTCAATAACTATTGCTTCCATCTGGCAGCGCTTTACACAGATTCCGCAACCTGTGCAATCATAAATATCTACTTCTGCAAAATAATTCGTGGCAAATAATCGGGCAGGATTAGGAAATTGCTTCGCAGCTTTTAATACTCCACAACAACAGCCACAGCAAATACAGATGCAGAACGGTTCCATAGTGTTTCCAGGTTGCAACACCATTCCTTCTTTTTCAGCTCTATCCAGAATAGCCAGACATTCATCCTTGGAAATTTCTCTGGCTTGTTCACGTTCAGCATAACTCTTGCTGCCGAACATTAAACATA
>DAOUTP010000224.1 GCA_030626645.1 Candidatus Cloacimonadota bacterium | reverse complement strand
TTGTTATCTATCTTTAGCTGATAGAAATATACACCGCTTGAAACCGGCTTCCCAGAATCATCGGTACCATTCCAAACAATTGAATTTGATTCTCCTTCGTCTCCGCTCAGGATGATATCGAATACTTTCACTTTCTGACCTCTAATGTTGTATATGTCAAGGGTCACAAAATGTGATGCTTGTGGTACAGAAAAGTTGATAGTCGTCGTCGGGTTGAATGGATTAGGATAATTCTGTCCCAAACTAATTACAGTTTCGATTACCTCATCATCTACTTCTACAATAGGTTCAAGATAGAAATCCTGAACAACAGCATTATTAGCGATCACTATATTATCTACACTATGACCAAAGTAACCATCCATCCAACAATCTGCACCATAAATCTCATTTGGAAGATCAAAGTAATAATAACCGTTCATATCCGCCTGAGTGTAATTCCAATATGTAGCAGAGGCTACTTGAATATTTGCATAAGGAATTGGAATAATCGTATCAAGTTCATAGACATATCCTTCCAGAGAACCATCAAAAGAAATCGGATCAAGCTCTATATCAAGCTGAACAAGATTATTATTTATTATCACATTTTCATTATGATATGAATAATAATTCTCATGCCAGGCATCTACCGCATAAGAACCATTAGGCAGATCAAAATAGTAATAACCATTTTCATCTGTTATTGTATTTGTGTAATAAATGTCACTCGCAGCAGACATTTCAACACTCTCTATAGGAATTGTTGTTCCAATCTCATAAACATATCCTTCCAGGGCACCATTAAATTCAACAGGTACTAATAAAAAATCCATCTGTATTATTTCATCTAAGATCACAACGTTTTCTATGAACTGCGGGTAATACATATTCCCATTTGCTTCAACCTGATATGTACCATTTGGTAAAGGCAGCTGATAATATCCATCATCATCAATTCCTGTACTAAACCAGTTAATGCCATCATTTGCATTAACCCAGCAATCATAAGCTGGTTCCATTGTATTTGCATCTAATATCTCACCCTCGATCCCACCGGAAACTGTGTAGAGATGAAAATTGATATTTGTGGAACCCGAAACTATATTATTGTAATTTTCTTCTACATAAACTCCCGGTATATCCCAGATATCCACATTAATATTATAACCACCCAAAACATCAGCTGCACTTGCTACAGATAAAATATATGTTCCATTTCCAATACTGCTTGTTACAGTACTACCAATCTCATCATTCTCGGCTTGGATTAAATATCCTGGAGCTGGTATATCATCCAAGTAAACTGTTCCTGTTATAGTTGCATCAGTTGAATAAACCATGAAATCAACTGTTATAGTTTCTCCTTCTTGAATATATATCTCCTCATGATCAGTCGACATATAATCAGGGAACAGATCATCTTCTCTTACTCCAAGATACCAGTTACCTTCAATTACACTCAGTTCATAATACCCATTTTCATCTGTGGGGTCAAAAATACCCGAGGGACCACCTTGACTGGCATAAACAGTTACATTAATTACTGCTGCCCCATTTTCATCTAAAACATGACCATCTATAGTTGAATTACCTTCGATAAATTCAAAATCATAACCAGTTAAATGTCCGTTTATTAGAACTTCTTCATACATTGTAGTTGAAATCATACCACCCATGACATTTATGGGATCAAAAGCCATTAGCATGTATTCACCTGCGGGGTCTACAAAATTCTGATAATTTCCGGATACATCTGTTGTTGTCATCCACGTTTCATCTTCAGAAGCTGCCATAATTATAACATTATGTGCTACAGGAGTTACTGATCCTGAAACAGAATAATCTGAAATCATCGGATCGATCCAAAGATAACCATCATCCAGTCCACCGCTATCTTCAGCTATATAGAACAAACCCAGATTTGAAACTCTGTTGGGTCCGTCCTCATCACCGGAAATAGTTATTTCATAAACGCCATCCTCAGGATTCTCATCTTCAGGGCTGTTATCAAAGATCTCCCCCCCTTCATCAGGAATGATCAGATCAATATCGTCCTCCCAAATGGAATTGTCGTTCATATCGACCCACATTGAGGTTTCAGCTTGAAAAAAACCGGTAGAAAAATTAATAGTTATAACAAAATCTTCTCCCTGGGTGATAGTTGCTTGATTCACACCATTGATCAAAACTTCTATAGCGAACATATTTCCAACAAAAGCTAAAACGATTAGAAAAAAAATAAACTGCTTCTTCATACCCTCCCCCTTTCAAATATGATTTGTAATTTGCTATCTATAACAATTTAAGTAGATACAAAAAAATATGCAACAAAAAAAAATATTGATTTCAATGGAAAAAAAATTGACGCATTTCCAGTTAAACGAATATTCGAGTTTGAAGCTAATATTTGGAGGGCGAGCTATGAATAAAATACGTTTTATTTTAATTGGTATTTTCTTACTTATTTTGATCAATTCTCTTTGGAGTCAAACGGTGGCAAAATGGCACACATCTATGGGAGATTTTGAAGTAATGATGCGAGAAGATCTTGTTCCAATTACTGTTGGGAATTTTGTAGATCTTACAAACTCTAATTTCTATGATGATCTTATCTTTCATCGTGTAATTTCTGATTTCATGATCCAGGACGGATGTCCTTACGGAACTGGTTACGGTGGACCAGGCTATACTATTCCCGATGAATTTCACCCGGATATTAATTATAATGTTGATCATGTAATAGGCATGGCAAATGCAGGTCCAAATACCGGTGGTTCACAATATTTT
Source organism: Candidatus Cloacimonadota bacterium (assembly GCA_030626645.1). Taxonomy (GTDB): domain Bacteria; phylum Cloacimonadota; class Cloacimonadia; order Cloacimonadales; family TCS61; genus Tenebribacter. The sequence goes on along the minus strand of DAOUTP010000224.1, from coordinate 531 downwards.
ATTACTGTTGAACCATATCCTTCGCTCAATAATCATTATTCAGCTTTTGGTCATATAACACTGGGTGCAGAGATAGTAGAAGAGATCAGTGAAGTTCCAACCACAGGTGAATATGGCAATCCTCCCAATAAACCTCTTATAGATGTTGTGATAGACAGCATCAGGATAATGACACCTCAACTTGATGAATTCTTACCGCTGGAGGATACTCTTTATGTTAATGCTGGAGATCCCATTGGTTTTGTGTTGATCTGCGATGATGAAGGTGTTACTTATTCCTGGTATGTAGATGATGAACTACAGCAAGCCACTGGTTTTTCCTTTGATCTCACTCTCACGGTTAATGGTTGGCATGAAGTAACAGGAGTAATTTCCAATGAAAACTATGATCTACCGAAAGTATGGTGGATAGAGATCACCGGAGGAACAGAAACAACGGGTGATGTTGTTAGTAATAATGCTATTCTCTATCAGAATGTACCTAATCCTTTCAATCCTGAAACTAATATCAAATTCTATCTGAATGCATCA
>DAOUTP010000168.1 GCA_030626645.1 Candidatus Cloacimonadota bacterium | reverse complement strand
TGGTCCAGGAATTGGAAAATCTTCTGAGACAATTGAATTATTAAAACAAGTAATTACCTTCTGGGACAAACCGCTGATCCTCGATGCTGATGCCATAAATATAATTGCTGATAATAAAAATATTTTAAAAGAAATTTCCAGCAAACAAGTCCTTTTTACTCCGCATATTGGTGAGTTTGCAAGACTTTGTGATGTTAAAACCGAAGATATCTCAAATGATACTTTGCGATATCTACAAGATTTTGTGGCAAAATATAAATGTAATATTCTACTGAAAAGTGCAACATCTATTTTTTGTGATGAAACAGGTTTCATCTTTGATATAACCGGAAATGATGGACTTTCTACTGGCGGTAGCGGTGATGTGCTGGCAGGCATTATCACCTCATTTGTGGGACAAAATCTTTCACTGAAAGATGCTGCTGTTTCAGCTTCCTATTTGATGGGAGAAACTGCAGAAAAACTGGCAGAAATTCGCAAACCGGCATCAATAATTCCATCCGATATTATAGAAAATATATTTAAGTATTGACAGAGTAAATAGTTAATCGTTTTTTTTAACCAGACTTAATAAATCAATAAAATAAATTTCTAACGAGCAGGTCTGCTATGGTTGAAAAGAACGGTATTAAACAAAATTATTCACTTTCACAGAAGGAGTTGACGTCGGTAGATAATTACCGAAAACTCAGGGAAACTTCTGTACTTACCGTTATGTTTACTGACATCAAGGGTTTCACTCAGCTCACTGAGGAAAAGGGAGAGATCTTTTCCGGGCAAGTTCGCAAAACTCACAATAAAATTCTAATTCCTATAATTGAAGAAAATAATGATGGTTTGATAGTTAAACATATTGGAGATTCCATCATGGCTGTTTTTTCTGAGCCATCTACTGCAGTTGTGCAAGCTATAAAAATACAACAAGCCCTTAATGAATTTAATCTGCATAATCCTGATAATATTAATTTGGAAGTAAGAATCGGTTTGCATATGGGGCAGGTTGCCTTGGAAAATGAGATCGATCTTGATCTCTTTGGCAGACATGTGAACAGGGCAGCAAGAGTAGAAGGACTGGCAGACGGTAAACAGATTTACATGACATATCCTGTATTTGATAGTGCGCGGGGTTGGATAGATCAACACAAAGTTGGAGCCGTATCCTGGAAGAAACATGGAGCTTATTTCCTTAAAGGTATAAAAGAACCTATTGATATTTATGAAGTTGCAGATACATCCATTCAAAAACCAAAACCACCACTTACAGGTAGGAAAAAACGCGGAATTCCCAAAATTGGAATATTACTTTCTCTAATTCTCCTGGGAGTAGTTTTATCTTTTGCTATAATGCAATTCCAAAAAACTCAAGTGTGGTTAATAGAATTCTGGCCGGAAAATGTTTATTTTAATGCAAGTGGAGAAAAACTACTATTGGATGATAATCCTGTAGGGAAAAGCAGAAAAATCCTGAATGATGTAAAACGTGGTGATCATTTGATCTATTATAACGTGAGCAGAATGGTGCGTTATTATGCTCCGATAACCATAAAAAGAGGAAAGAACAATATCAAACCGGATTTCAAAGAATACCGTCTTCCCTCAATTTACCGGACAATTTCACTAAATAAAAAAAACAAATTCAAAAATGAAATTGTCGCAAACAGAACTGCCGAATATACGCTTTTCAATCTGGATAACGCAGAAATACCATTTATAGCAGATATCGAAATATCTCTTAAAGGAGAACAAACTGCATCCGGAAAATATATGTTTAAGGCAGAATGGATGATAGATCTGAATGGAGAGAATATTTGCTTTGGTACAAAAAATAGTTCTGAGGAATTTAAAGAAAGCTTGATAATTTATGAAGACGAATTGCATTATTACAAAGTGATTCTAAATCTATGTGTTGGAACTAACAAAAATAATGCAAATATAGAGATCACGCCAAGTTTTAAAGATGCATCCATAACCAAATAATTTAGAAAAGCAGATAAAGAATATCAAACGTAGCTCAGACACTCTTGTCTGAGTAAAAAGAAGCTATCAATGAATTTACCAGAGGAATAAATTATGAAAGTTTTTGTAATCGTAATATTTTGGATGTTGATCGGATCTCTCTTTGCTCAGAATGTTGTTATCAATGAAGTTCTATATGATCCTGAGGGTGCTGATACAGGTTATGAATGGATCGAACTGTATAATAATTCTGAACAAGCTGTTAACTTACAGGACTGGACAATTGAAAAGGCCGGTACAGCTTTTGAACTGGTCTTTACTATTCCTAATATAGAAATTGAATCCCATAGTTTCATTCTTATCGGAGAAGAATTTGTTCCCAATACAGATATTACTGCCAGCCTGGCTTTCCAGAATGGTGGTTCTGAAACAGATGGTATATGCTTGATCTCGGCGGACGGATTATACACAGATACTATTCTTTATGATTCTCCAAATACTAATGAACTCCCCGATGATATTTCAGATCCGGGAGAATATTTTGCACCGGATGCAGGTGATGGAAATACTCTAGCCAGAAAACACGATGGGGAAGATTCTAATAACTGTGAAATGGATTTTTTTGAATGCACTGATCCCACTCCAGGCGAAGCAAATTTCTACCCGATAGATCTGGCAATTAATTACTTGGAAATTTATGATAATAACGGTGAATACTGGCTTCAGACAGAGGTTGAGAATTTATCCACAGAAAATGTGGATAACCTCACCGCCAGCATTAATATCTTAGTAAATGACACACTTAATGGAACTTATGAACTTCCAGCTATCCCTGCGGAAAGTACAATAGACTTCTCATGTCAGATTGTGGAATTAACAATTGGATATCATCAAATAGCAGCAGAGCTTATCTATTTGTATGATAATGAGTTAGAGAATAATTATGTCGAAAGTTCATTATTGTACGGTGCCTCACCTTTTGTAATGAATGAAATCATGTTTGCACCGCTCAGCACTAATCAGGAGTGGATTGAGATATTTAATCGGACCGATTGTGCATATAGTGTGCATAACTTGATGATAATGGATGCATCGGGCAGTATAATTAGCTTTGATGGAGATATTCCACCATTGGATTTTATTGTTGTCTGCCAAGACACAATTTTGTTCCTGCAAATCTATCCGGAAGTTGACCCTGAAAAAATTATCTTTGCACCACAATGGACATCTCTGAATAACACGGATGAAACATTAATTTTTACAGATGTATTTGAAACAAGATTCGATTCAACTTCCTACAATGGAGCTAACTGCCCGGTAGATTTTTCAATTGAACGTATTGATCCATTTGATGATGAAGATATTCAGTGGAGTATTTGTGCCGATAGTCTGGGAACTCCAACTTTCCCGAACAGTGTTCTTCCCATGCAATACGACCTAAGTTTAGAATTTACAGAAATTCAAATAAATGAAAATTCAATAAATCATTTCGTAACCATTAGAAATATCGGTCTGGAAAATATTTTTGATGCAACTATATCATGTGATTTGATAATAAATGGTGAATATCCTTCAGAAAATATTTTTACAGATGAGATCAGTTTAGAAGATTCCATAATTTATGAATTTACCACTGATATTGTTCAAGACGGATATTTCAGTTTTTTGTATGAAGCAATTTCAGAAGACGATATGAATCAGGATAACAATATTGACTTCAGTTTTTACAATAGCGGCTCTCTCCCATTTGTTATTAATGAGGTCATGTACGATCCGGATGGAGATGAACCTGAATGGATTGAAATAATAAATAATATCATAATTCCTGATCTGACCGAGATCATTCTTGTGGTTGATGAGGATACTCTTGAAATTCCATATTGCAACGAAATCTATTATTTAGTCACCGGTTCAAACAGTGATGCTGATTCACTCAGAACTAAATATGACCTCGACGATATTTCGATATTAACTGGATTATCATCTCTTTCCAATAATGGAGAACATATAATATTAATGGATGAATGTGAGAATCTTATCGAAGAATTTTTCTTTCAACCAGATTGGAATGATGAACTGGATGGTGTTTCGATTGAGAGAGTAAATCCTGAAATTACAGCTGTTACCCAGAACTGGGGACCTTCTACAAACATATGTACTCCGGGAAGAGAAAACAGCATTTTTGTGCAGAAGCTTCCTAATAATACGAAACTGAATGCTGCACCTAATCCGTTTTCACCCTATCGAGATGAAAGAACAATATTCTCATTTGTTCTGCCAGAGGTTTTGAGTACGGTTACATTGCGTATTTTCGATTTGAAAGGAAGAATGGTCAGAAAGCTGGTTGATCAGGTTTTGCATTCTTCTGAGGGGAATATCATTTGGGACGGCAAGAATGATAATGGAAAAAAGCTGCCCGTAGGAATTTATATTGTACTGATGCAGGCAACTGCACGGGAGAATGAAAAAGTGTATTCAAAGAAAATAACAGTTGT
>DAOUTP010000034.1 GCA_030626645.1 Candidatus Cloacimonadota bacterium | reverse complement strand
CTTCAAACCCTCACCTTCTTCTGAGATGTTGGGATTCTGTCTTTTCAACTGTCCCCAATTTGGATGATTATATAAACTAAGAAATGCCTCCGGATGCGGCATCATACCCAGAACTTGCCCTGTTGAATCGGTGAGTGCAGCACAATCCAGATCTGCTCCATTGGGACTCAGAGGATATTCAGATGTGATTTTACCTTCTTCATCGCAATAACTGAAGACATTTATATTTTTCTGCAATATCTCTGTTTTGATCTCTTCATTCTTAATTATCAATTTACCTTCACCATGACGGACAGGACAAGGCATAATATCGATGTCTTTTAAAAATGGAGTATTACATTTCGGATTCTTTTTTAAATGAATCCAACGATCCTCATATTTGGCTGAATTATTTATGGTAAGCGTAACTTCCTGATCGAAATTACCATTCGTATTTGGCAAAAGTCCCATTTTTACTAAAAATTGAAATCCATTACAAATGCCAAGAATGAATTTACCTGAATCTAAAAATATTTTTATCTCTTCTAATAGAGTTTTGCCGGATTCCATTTTCTTATATTTCATTTTATTCGCTAATACCTTACCGGAACCCAAATCATCACCAAAAGAAAAACCACCCGGAAAATTTAGAATATCATATTCATGGATAGATTCCTTTTCCAAAAAAATATCATTCAAATGAACAATTTTGGATTCTGCTCCTGCAAGTTTATATGCGGCGGCAAGCTCTTCCTCGCAGTTAATTCCATATCCGGTAATTACTAATGCTTTTACTTTTTTCATATTATCCTTTTGTACCACAATCACTCTTGATTGTGTATACTTGTTCCCAAGTTGAACTTGGGAACACAATTTCTGCGAAGTTTAACTTCGCTACCAATAACATTACGAAGTACAACTTCGTAACGATAATCTAAAATTATCCTTCGATGCATCCGGCAGTTGCCGGACACTCAGGATGACAACAACTCAATAAAATATCCATAAATTATACTCATTTTCACTCCATGTTCTGAACCTGCACTTCTTAAACTCCCCTCTATTTTGTAAAGAGAGGGGTCGGGGGTGAGTTACATCAATCACGTATCCCAAGCACTTTGCAGATCATTCGTACTTATATCAATCAAATTTTTCCCATTAGAATTTATTGTTAATTTATTGTTTGAAGTAACCTTTCCAAGATAAAAAGCATCTTCAGTTAATATCTCTTCAAATCTTTCCTTATCTTTAGGATTGATCGAAACAATAAATCTTGAATGAGATTCAGAGAAAAGTGCTGCATTAGCCCCAATATCAGACAAAGTTCCAAGTTCAATATCAGCACCAAAATTATCTGTGAATGTACATTCCGTTATAGCTGTTGTTAATCCTCCGTCAGATAGATCGTGACACGATGCAATTAATGCAAGTTCATTTGCATTCATTATTTTCTTATAGAGTCTGTCCGCATTCTCTCTTCTAACTTTTGGAACATTCTTCCCAAGTTCCCCAAACAATTTATAGAATTCAGAAGCACCGAGTTCATTGTATGTTTCTCCCAAAATGTAGATCAGGTCTCTATCCGATTTAAAATTACTAGTTACTGTTTTACGAACATCATCAATTTTTGCAACCATTGAAAAGAGTATTGTGGGTGGAACAGAAATCTTTATATCACCGGATTTAAAGTCATTCTTCATACTATCCTTACCAGATGTCATGGGAATATTATAGAATGTAGACATATCGAAAAGTGCCTTATTCATTTGAACCAGCTTTGCCAGTTTCAATTTTCCATCAGGATTTGAAACAGGATCGTAAGCAGAATCAGGCACACAGAAATTATCGTTCACAGTCCAGAATCTATTAGTATCGTCATTAATATCAGGTAGTTTCCCACCAACTGAAATTATTTGTCGCATTGCTTCATCAAACGCTCCGGCACTCATCTCGTATGCATCAATATCACCAAATTTAGGACAAATTCCATTGGAAATTGCAATACCTTCAAAGCTTTCAAAATTCAATCTCATAACAGCCGCATCTTGTGGAGATTTTCCATCTTTTCCCATCAAAGGTTTAATTATAGTTTTTCCTTTTACTTCATGATCGTATTGTCTGATCACATCTTCACGGGAACAGATATTATCACTTTTCATAAGTTTTATTAAAATTTCATTGTAATCAAGGTTGGAAGGAATTTCCGGCTCATTTAATTCCGGTTTTTTCCATTCTGCATCCATATATTTTTTAGGAACTCCTTTATGCAGGAAGTTCATATCAAGATAAGTAACTTTTTTATTATCATATCTCACATCAATAAATCCGGTTGAAGTGAATTTACCGATATGTGAAAGTTCTACTTCTCTCTCTTCCGCAAGTTCGAATAATGCCTTTTTATTATGCTCTTCCACAACAAGTGTCATACGCTCCTGAGATTCGGAAACGTAAATCTCCCAAGGTTTAAGGTTTGCATATTTTAATGGAACTTTCTCCAGGTTCACAACTGCTCCGCCGGTAATCTCAGCAAGTTCTCCTATAGATGATGATAAACCTCCGGCACCATTATCGGTTGAACATTTGATCAATCCAAGCTCAGCTGCTTCCTGCAAATAATCACCCAATAATTTTTGGGTAATCGGACTGCCGATCTGAACGGCTGATTGCGGAGAATGCTCATCTATTTCAGCAGAGGAAAAAGTTGCGCCGTGAATTCCATCCTTGCCAACGCGACCACCAGCCATGATGATCAGATCTCCATCATCAATGGGTTTAAGCCAGGAATTCACGCCTGCAAATTGATATGGCATCACACCACCAGTTCCGCAATAGACCAGCGGCTTGCCGCTGAAACGATCATCAAAAATGATCGAGCCGTTCACAGTTGGAACACCTGATTTATTTCCACCATCTTCGATACCATGTCTCACACCTTCAAATATACGCTTTGGATGCAGTTGACCGGGTAGTAATTTTTTATCATAATTTGGAGTTCCGAAACATAGAACATTAGTATTGAAAAGCAGCTTTCCACCACCGATACCTGTTCCCAAGGGATCACGATTATTACCCAAAATCCCTGTTATAGCTCCACCGTATGGGTCAATAGCTGAAGGTGAATTATGAGTTTCTACCTTCCATACAAAAACCGATTTATCGTTGATCTTCACTACACCTGCATTATCCGTAAATATCTTAAGCAGCCAATTATTCCCGGCTTTTTTCAATCTTTTGCGAATTATCTCTGTTGATCTACGAATATAAGTTTTAAAGAGAGAATCGATAGTTTCTTCTTCACCTGTTTCCAGATTTTTATAATTAATACTCGCTGAGAATTCTTTATGTTTGCAATGTTCACTCCAGGTTTGAGCCAATACTTCCATTTCGCAATCCGTAGGCATATCAGGAAGATCATACTGCTTTCGTATTGTTCTTGTTATATCTTGAGAATAATATGTTCTAATTGCTTTCATCTCTTCTAGATTTAATGATAAAAGCATATCTTTTGATATCTTTTGTAGTGCATTATCATCCACATTAAGATCTATAGTTCGTTGCTTATCTTCTGAAACGATCTGAACCTCAGGAACATATTCGATCTTTCCTGTAAATTTGCCATATTCAAAATGTTGAATAAGTTTATTCCCAAGCAGTTCTTCAGCCAATGTCTTTAGTGTATATTCATTAAGTTCCTCTTCGATGAGATAGATATCGTCAGTGTAAATATGTTGTGTGTTTGTATCGAGATCAAGATCAAGAATATCCATCAAAGTCTTTTGAGCTGAAATACCTTCATCATCTGTAACACCAGGCAACTTCGACACCAGAACAAATGATTTATAGAATGGGTCTTGATAGAATGAATTGATATAGACATCGTGAATGATCTCATCTTTCAAGCCCAAATTGGCAAATCTGGACACCTGATCTTCATTTAGATCATACATAACATTGAAGACTTTTCCGGTTTTTACATTTCCCGTATTGATATCCAAAAAGCTTTGGGCTACTTTCTGAATCTTTTCTCCCTCAACATCATTAATACGATCTTTTAAAATTATCTGAATCTGATTTTTCAAATTCTCTCCAAAATTCTAATCTCTAACCTCATTCCCAAGTTCGTCTTGGGTATGTCATTAGTTTTGTGTTACGAAGACAAACTTCGTAACAAGATCTAATTTTTTACTTCATCAAGATCATTTTCTTTACAGAAGAATATTTCTCATTTACTAGTTTGTAGAAATAAATCCCGCTGGAAACTGAACTGTTTTCAGAATCTTTTCCATTCCAAACTATATTATGATGACCGGCAGTTTTCTCATTATCTTCGAGTGTTACTACCTTCTGCCCTTTAATATTGAATATTTCCAATTTCACCTTTGAGTCATTTTTCAGATCATAGCTGATGATTGTTGTTGGGTTAAAAGGATTAGGATAGTTATCAAGTAATTCTGTTGAATTGGAAATAATATTGTTATCAACAGAATTTTCATCATATTCATAAAGAAGTGCACTGCCTTGAATATATTGATGATTATTCAGGTTATAACCGTTATCAAAAAAAGTATACCACATTTCATCAGCAGGAATATCAAATTCAATTTCACCTTCAGATATTCCAATATACTCATTGAAAGTGTCGAACATTTGACTGTTTGTATAATAGTTATAATTAACCTCGTCAGTTATAAAGAAATTAATAATTCCCTCATCGATATTATTGTAGAACTCTGTATAATCCAGATCATCCATGATTATTGAACCTGTTATTACCTGTTCGGGAACTGTGAAATCCATCACCAGTTTAAAATCATCAATATCATCTTCCGGTACAGCAATAGAGTTATGTAGAACTTCCGGCATAGTTCCTGCAGCAGTCATGTAATATGTGTAGGTTTGCCCATGCATTGCATTGGCTGCCACTTCATAAATCTGGTACACAATGATAGGATCATTACCAATTTCTGAATCCATCCTGGCATAATACGTTCTTCCTTCTCCAACAATGAAAGTACATTTTCCTTCTTTATCTGTATAACCCCAGTTATCCAAACCTGGTACTTTAAGCGTGATTTTCGCACCATCGATCGGATTGCCATTAACATCTAAAGCATAAATAATAATAGTCGCAATTGAATCTGAATAGGTGGCAGTAACAGGTGTAAGATATCCATTACTTTTAATCTCGAATACAGATCCAAAGACCTTCCCCCATCCATTTTCATAGACAAGAGGATTATTAATATAACCAAAACCATTTACCGGTTCCCAATGTATCCATTCTTCATCCCAGAATTCGTTCCAAGTATGGTCCTCGGAAATGGCTAAAATACTTGTGCAAGGAATTAGGGCAGCCCTGCAAGTTGCAGCTGTAAGATCGGCATATTCACCACATCTTCCAATATGTTTTCTATATATTCGAACAGGTTGATGAGGTCGTTCTGCATTGGAAGTAAATGACATTGAGTCATTTATCCATTGTGTTATTGTATGAATGGCATCATCAGGTGTGTTACCTGTAATATCCCAGACAACAGAACTATTTAGTAGTTCATCTCTTAATAATGGATAACCTGCATCACAATAATTAAAAAGAAAATTTCGCCAGAAGACACCTTCATCTGGAGAAACGATATTATTGTTATGAGTTGTATTACTTTCAATAATATCAGGATCAATGAAAGCAGGTATTTCATCAGTTATTTTTGGATGGACAAGATACATATAATAAATATCTCTTGGAACTTCAACTTGAATTTGGTTACCGTTTTCATCGATTTTCCAATATAATGTTGTAGAATAATAATTATCATCAGTTGTAGAATTTCCGTAATCTACAATTTCTACATAATTCAATGTTATATCAGCAATGTATAAATAAAGTGCATTCTCGGTAAATATTTCAGGATAGCAATAAGGTGATGAAAGATATTCTGCAGAAGTGTGCGCAATAGAATATGCGATCTCATCTATATAGGGATCAGTTGCGTTGTTTATAACTTCTGCCCAATCAAGTTGAATATCCGGTTCAAGCTGCAGGAAGATATTTTCCAAAGCAGGTCTTAACCATTGGGGAGCTTTATCCAGTGCAGCAATTGCTTCAGGGTATAATAAATCATAGAAATTAGAACAGAATTCAATCTCATTTGTAGTATTATCAAATGAAATACCCGCATAGTTTCCAGGTTGAATAAACGAATCAAAATTGATCGAATCTACAAGAGTCCAATTTTCTCGATCTGTTATTATAAAGGGTTTCTCAGTTTGAACTGATGACGGATAATACTCCTTTGCTTTACCAATAACTTCCATTTTTTTTTCAGCAGGAATTGTGTTTGTTAATCCCCGTACTTCATCTGAAAATAAACTACTGATACAAATTGTAAAAACAAAGAACAAATAAATCATTTTCTTTTTCATTTCTCCTCTTAATTAAAGTTCAAAAATCAACTTTTGTGCATCCGCACCTTTTGAATCAATTATTATATTGTTATCTTTTATAATTGATCCCACAATTTTAGCTTCAACTGATAATGCTCTTAAAACTTTATCGGCATCATCTTTATCAACTACTAGCATCATTCCGTTTCCCATGTTCCAAGTTTTGTACGCCTCAGCTTCGGAAACATTTCCAATTCTTTGAATTTCTTTTACTATCACAGATGAGGGAAATAGATCATTGAAATCCGCTCCCAATCCAGTCTGTTTAAGGATCCTATTAAAATTGCCAGGGATGCCGCCACCTGTTATATGAGCGATTCCTTTAATATTAAACTTACGCTCTTCGCCAAATCTTCCAAGCAATTCTAACAAAGCTGAGGAATAAATTTTTGATGGTTTAAGTATCATCTCTCCCCAACTCTTTCCAAAGGGAGAAGGTTTATTATATACATTTTCGTCAAATTCTTTTTCTAGGATATATCTTACGAGTGAGAAGCCATTTGAACGGAATCCCTTTTCCTGCAATGCGATGATCTTGTCACCCGGTTCGATCTTACTTCCAGTAATGATTTTTTCTTTTTCCAAAACACCTACAGCAGTTGCATTCCAGATATGACCATTTACCGATTTCCCAACTTCTGCAATCTCACCACCAGGGATAATTACCTTCTGCTCTATACAAGCTTTTGCTAGCCCTTTCATAAGATCATGAATGATATTTGGATCAACTTTGTTTGTATCAAGTGTATTTGTAATGGAAATGGTTTCAGCACCCAGACAGATCGCATCATCAGCAACCATTGCCAGTAGATCATAACCTAGTGTATCAAATTTTCCAATACGTTCTGCAACTTCCATCTTGGTACCAACACCATCATCACCTTGAACAATATAGAAATCACCCATATCCATCATTCCAGCAAACGATCCTTCATCAGTGACAGGTTCGCCAATCATATTCTTCCTCGAAACAAAAGTCAATCTGGCAAAATTATAGGCTATCTTAGATGCTCTATCACCCATCTTAATATCTACTCCGGCTTTTTTATAATCAACCATATAAACTCCTTTTTGGAAACCACGAATTAACTCGAATTAACACAAATATTTTGCCACTGAATTTCACAGACAAACACTAACTCAACATTTTCCTTTGTTCCCAAGTTTATCTTAGAAACATTTCGGACGCATCAGAATGATACGTCTTGCAACTATTATTCGAGTGAATTATAATCTTGATTATCTATATTTTCTGAGCTTAAATAAATATCGTGAGGTTTACCTTCCCTGATGGAAAGTGCAGATACTACTTCGAGTTCTGCCAGATCATGAAATTCAGAAATATTCATCGCACCACAGGTTCCCATCGATGATTTTATCTTTGCCAGAGTCTCTTCCAGATTATCTCGAAGATGACCTGCATACTCAACCATGCCTTCTACACCTTCCACAAATTTACCCTGATTATAGCGTCTAGCCTTCCAATTTTGAGCTCGGGTCGACCCCTCTCCCCAATATGGTTTCATCACACGGTTATTTACAACGATTTTATCTGTTGGAGATTCTTCCATCCTGGCAAAATAGCGACCCATCATCACATAGTCCGCACCAAGAGCCAGAGCAATAGTGACATCTTTTGTGCTGGTTACGCCGCCATCTGCAGCCACCGGAATATATTTACCGGTTTCCTTAAAATATTTATCTCGTTCTTCAATAACTTCAATGATAGTTGTTGCAAGTCCGCGTCCGGTACCTTTCTGTTCCTGAGTAATACAGATCGAGCCGCCGCCCATTCCTACTTTAATGGCTTTTGCACCAGCTTCTACTAGGAAACGAAAACCTTCTTTAGTAATAATATTGCCACCGATGACGGGAATAGTTGGATAATTTTCATTTATCCATTTAATAGCATCAGCTTGGTATTGTGTATACCCATCTGAAGAGTCTATAGCAATAACATCAACTTCTGCATCTACTAATGCTCTAACGCGCTCTTGAAAGTCGTGCGTATTAATAGCAGCCACTGAGATCAATCTTTTCTTCTTATCGTGGATCTCCAATGGGAAATCAAGTTGGTCGTTGATATCTTTGCGAAAAACCATTGATATAAGTTTTCCTTCTTCATCCAATATTGGTAAAACAGATTTATGGCTTTCCAAAAGAGCTCGATTTGCTTCAATCAGATCAGTTATATTAGTTCCAACTTGGATGTTTTCTTTTTTGATCATTCTATCTTTTATCAAACAATCTGCATGAAGTGAAACATCGTAATCCCATTTGGAGATGAGTCCCGCAAAAAGTCCATTTTCATCTACAACTGGGAAAGTTGAATGCCCTGAATCCTTTCGGATCTCAAACATTTCTTTCACTTTCATATCAGCTTTCATTGTTTTGGGTTTCACAAAACCAGCTTTATGATTTTTGATCTTTCTAACCATCTTAGCTTCAGATTCAGTTGATTGGGAACAAAAAATGAATGCTGCTCCACCGAGTTTAGCAAGCTCGATTCCCATTTGATCACCCGAAACCGACTGCATTGCTGCAGAAACAAGAGGAATATTCAAATAATATTTCTTCTCATTATCTTCTGAATACACAAGCGGAGTGCGTAATGAAATATTATTGGGATTGCAATCAGCTGGAGTATATCCCGGTAATAGTCTGTATTCCATCAAAGTTCTAGATGGTTCAGTTATAATTTTTTTTGCCATATTAACTTCCTTTTCAATTTAATATTTAAGTGAATTAAAAGTGCAGGTCCAATCTCCTCTTGAGAGGAGTCCGACTTTAGTCGGGAGGTGTGTTTTCATCTATCCAATTTTTCAAGAAATCGACACAACCCTGCATATTATTTTTCACATCTTCATCTCTAAAACGAATAAATCTTACGCCCAATTTCTCTAGCTTTCCCTGTCTTAACTTATCATATTCCACTTTATCATTATGGCTCACTCCATCAATTTCTATTGCCAATATTAACTTAGGGCAAAAGAAATCAACAATAAAATTATCAATTGGTTTCTGCCGATGAAAATCAAAACCCAACTTTCTATTCTTTATCTGGAGCCATAATAAAACTTCTGATAAAGTTGAATTATTTCTTAGATATTTAGCTCTTTCTTTTAGCTTTGTGTTATATTTAAGATAACTCATATTTTATTATTGGTGATTAACACACCCCGTCTTGCTACGCAATCCACCCCTCTGTAGAGGGGATTTACCCAACTTCGATGCGAGCCAAGTCCAATCAATTGAATTTCGTTTTTATCCATATCTCAATTACTAAATTTTAATTTTCAAATCTTCAACCAGATATTTCTTCTCACAATATAAACAACGTGCTGTGGCTGGTTCAGTATTATTGATATAATATTTTGAAGGTATCTCTTCACTATTTGTGATACATTTTGGATTCGAGCAGATAATATGTTCTTCAATATACTCCGGCATATCCAATGATGTTTTTTTTACAACTTCAAAATCATTAATAATGATAAGTGTAGCACTTGGAGAAATAAGAGCAATACTGTTTGCTTCTTCTTTAGAAAGTTCACGATTCTCAATTTTTACTATATCCTTTTTCCCGATCTTATTACTAGTAAGATTCATTCCGATCATAACCGAGTTATTACCAGTTAGATTCAAGATATCAATTACTTTCAACACTTTCCCTGCAGCAATATGATCGATAACTGTTCCATTTTTTATTGCATTTACTTTTATTGTTTTCACCTGACTCATTTTTACACCTCCCCTAAGAGAATTGAAATTATTGCTTGTCTTGTATATACTCCATTCTTTGCTTGAGGAAAATAGTATGCAAATTTAGTGTCGTCAACATCTATATGGATTTCGTCAACTCTCGGTAGTGGATGTAAAACCTTAAAATTTTCTTTTACATTTTCTAACATTGCCTTATTTAGAACGTAAGAACCTTTTACCCTTTCATAATCTTCCGGATCCGCAAAACGCTCTTTCTGGATTCTGGTTACATAAAGAATATCCAGGTCATCTATATTTCCTTCAATGTCCTTGAATTCTTCAAATTTAATATTCTGTTCAATAAGATCATCTTTGAGATAATCCGGCATTTGCAGGAATGAAGGAGAAATAAATTTGAATTCAGCTCCAAAGACAGCCATAGCTTGAGCCAATGAATGCACAGTTCTTCCAAAACGCAGATCACCAGCAAGCCCGATCTTGAGATTCTCTAATTTGCCCTGAGTTTTAATAATTGAATATAGATCCAGTAAAGCTTGTGTTGGATGCTGATTTGCCCCATCACCTGCATTCACAACTGGAAGATCTACAACTTCTGCTGCATATCTGGCAGCTCCTTCAATTGGACTTCTCATAATAATGATATCGGAATATTGTGCAATTGTCTGCAGTGTATCAGCAAATGTTTCACCCTTTTTTGCGGAAGTATTTTTTGTTCCACTCATGATTATCGTATCTCCATTCATACGTTTCATTGCGGTATCAAATGAGAACATTGTTCTTGTAGATGGTTCAAAGAACAGCAGAGCTGCAAGTTTTCTTTGCATATTTGGAATTATCTCACCTTTTTCGATTTTTGCAGCTGTATCCATCAACCGCATAATATCTTCTTTACTTAAATCCCGCATTGAAATTAGATTTTTCATTTATTTCCTCCTTATTTATTTAAACCACGAATTTACACTGATTAACACAAATTATTAACAACGAACAAGTATTGTTGGCTTAGCGATGCTAAACGACAACTTAAAAAAAACTAACAACAAAACGAATCCTTTGCAATTCCCTTTCCCCGGAAGGGAAACTTAGAAACGCAAGAAGAATTTTCTTTCACAAATTCCTTGTTGTAAAAGTCAGCTTGCGAAAGCAAATGACTTATTTTCTTATATTGGATATTCATTTTTACACCTTTCTTTATTGTTCTCAACTCACATTTCGTTGCGAGTCAAGTCCAATTTCAGTTTTTCATTCATTAATTCTTACATTCTACAATTATTAATTTTTTCCCAACCATTGCGAAGGTTTAGCAAGTAGAACCTCTCTGGATGTAACCTTTTGCAAGGTCTTAATATTCAATTATTAACTATTAATTCTCTTCTGAAAAGCCTTCCAGGCTCTTTCTCTGTATAACTTTGCTTCTTCCCCCGGATCATCGGCTTTCAATATTCCTCTTCCCACGATTATGCAATCAGCTCCACCACCAACTGCTTCTTCAATTGTTATATACTGCTGTCCCATAGCATCGGAACCTTTTTCTTTTTTCACACCCGGCATCATAAGTAATTCACTTCCCGGGAATTTAGCTTTGAATCTTTTTATATCTTCCACACTGTTTCCGTGCCCAATAAAACCTGCAACCCATTGTGGATTTTTCTTCGCAGCTTCAAAACATTTGCGAGTGTAAGTTTCATTAAGCAGATTACCTTTGGAACTCATACGTGCCAGAACAAAACCTGCTCTATTATCTATACCTTCGAAAAGCCCTTTCAATATCAATTCTCCTGCAACCATGTGAACCGTAACATATTCTGCCCAATCTGCAATTTTATAAACACCATTTCTAAATTGATGTCTAACTGTATTTCCAATATCAGCAAATTTACGATCTTCAAAGATAAGGAAGTTCTGTCTTGCAGCATATTCCTGCAGTTTAGGAACGAAATTATCATCGTAATCATCAATAATGTCAACGTGAGTTTTCAGCATAACTAT
>DAOUTP010000047.1 GCA_030626645.1 Candidatus Cloacimonadota bacterium | reverse complement strand
GTAATCTTTAATTCCTTGCTTTCCAATAATATAACCGCCTGTTGGAAAATCAGGTCCATTTATATATTTAAGAAAATCTGCAGGTTCTATTTCAGGATTATCAACATAAGCAGTGATACCATCGCAAACTTCACCAACATTATGAGGAGCCATATTAGTTGCCATTCCCACAGCAATACCAGATGAACCGTTAACAATAAGATTAGGAAATTTAGATGGGAAAACTACAGGTTCTTTTCTTGTATCATCATAGTTTGTTTTGTAATCTACAGTATCCTTATCAAGATCATCCATGAGATCTACAGCAGCTTTTTGAAGTCTTGCTTCAGTATAACGCATAGCAGCCGGCGGGTCTCCATCTTGAGAACCAAAATTACCCTGACCATTAACCAGCATATATCGCAAACTCCATTCCTGAGCCATTCTAACCAAGGTTGGATAAATAACCTGCTCACCATGCGGATGATAGTTACCGGAAGTATCACCTGCGATCTTTGCACATTTCCTAAAACCCTTACCGGGAGCTAAATTAAGTTCATTCATCGCAAAAAGTATCCTTCGCTGTGAAGGTTTTAAGCCATCTCGAACATCAGGTAACGCTCTGGAAACAATTACGCTCATTGAATATTCCAGATATGATTTTTTTAGTACATCTTCTATTTCCATTATTTCTATTCTTGATCTATCGTGTATCATTAATCCCCCTAAACATCGACCTGAGCATATTGCGCATTCCGTTCGATAAATTCTCTTCGTGGTTCTACTTCATCACCCATTAATATTGTAAACATCCTATCAGCTTCGATGGCATCATCTATCTTTACAGAAATAAGTATTCTTCTTTCCGGATCAAGGGTAGTATCCCATAATTGATCTGCATTCATCTCACCGAGACCTTTGTATCTTTGTATATGCAAGCCACGACCGCCCATTTCTTTCATCACTTCATCTCTTTCTTTCATTGAGAAGGCGTATTTTTTACTTCTTCCTTTTTTTACCAGGAAAAGAGGTGGCTTTGCAATATAGATGTGACCATATTCTACTAAAGGACGCATGTATCTGAAAAAGAATGTAAGAAGTAAAGTTGCAATATGCTGACCGTCCACATCGGCATCTGCCATGATAATTACCTTATTATAACGAAGTTTGGAAATATCAAATTCATCACCAATACCCGCACCAAGAGCTAAAATAACAGGTTGAATCTTATCATTATTCAGAACTTTATCAATTCTAGCTTTTTCTGTATTGAGCATTTTTCCCCAAAGCGGTAGAATTGCCTGGAAAGTTCTATCTCTTCCCATCTTTGCAGAACCACCGGCAGAATCACCCTCAACCAAAAAGATCTCGGTTTGAGAAGGATCTTGAATTGAACAGTCTGCCAATTTACCGGGAAGACTTCCGCTCTCCAAAACAGATTTTCTTCTGGTTAATTCTCTGGCTTTACGGGCAGCCTCACGAGATCTGGCACCAAGAATTGCCTTCATTGCAATATGTTTCGCCTCTTTAGGATTCTCTTCAAAGAACTCCATAAGTTTTTCATAAACAATAGAGTTTATAATTCCTTCAATTTCGCTGTTCTGAAGCTTTGTTTTGGTCTGACCTTCGAACTGAGGATCACGAAGTTTCACACTGATAATAGCCGTGATACCTTCACGAATATCTCCACCACCGGGAGAAACTTTCTCATTCTTTAATAGACTTGCATTTTTTATGTAAGTATTAACAGCTCTGGTTAAACCGGATTTAAATCCACTTAGATGAGTTCCGCCCTCAATTGTATTAATATTGTTTGCGAAACTATTAATTGTTTCCTGAAATCCTTCGTTATATTGAATCGCTACTTCGAATTCTGTATTTTCTTTTATCCCATGAATATAAATAGGTTCAGGAAAAAGCACTTTTTTATTTTCATTAAGATACTCAACAAAAGAGTTAATTCCCCCTTCATAATGGAAATCATGTGTTCTATTTTCTTTTTCATCCGTGAGTGAGATCAGTATCCCGCTATTAAGAAATGCCATTTCTCTCAATCGTGTTGAAAGATAATCAAAGTTAAATAAAAGAGTTTCAAAAATTGTGCTATCAGGAATAAAACTAACTTTTGTTCCGGTTTTCTTAGTTTTTCCAATTACTTCCACATCAGTTTGTGGAATCCCTTTTGCGTAAGCTTGATGATATATCTTACCATCTTTATATATTTCTACTTCCAGATGCTCGGCAAGCGCATTAACAACAGAGACACCAACCCCATGCAATCCACCGGAAACCTTATAAGATTTGTCATCGAATTTTCCTCCGGCATGCAGTATGGTCATTACAACCTGTACAGCCGGAATTTTTTCTGTTTTGTGCATCTCAACAGGAATTCCCCGTCCATTGTCTATAACTGAAACCCAGCCATTTTCGTGAATTGTTATTCCTATCTTATCACAATATCCGGCGAGAGCCTCATCAATACTATTATCAACTACTTCATAAACCAGATGGTGCAAACCTCTCTCGGTGGTTCCACCAATATACATTGCCGGACGTTTTCGAACAGCTTCAAGACCTTTTAAGACCTTGATATTTCCTGCTGTATAATTCGTGTTAGTCATATAAAAACCTCTTCTTTTTTTTGTAATATCTTATCTTTTTTTCTCATTCTTTTCATAGGACTATAACGTCATGACGCCAATATGTGTCAACTATTTTATTTGTATAAAGTTAGCTAATATTTAATGAGTTTTCCAGATATAAATAGAGGGATCATAACTCCTTATATTTTATAAGGTTACAACCCTCATTAATATTTCCTGATAAATAACGCCTATTTTTATTCGTTTTTTTGTTACTTTTTTAAAATAGAATGTGTATCTAAAGCTGTGCATTAATGCACTTTTATTGTTATTTTATTTTTTATTCTCCCAGAAGGTTTTTCCATTTATTATCATCACCTGAAGAAGTTGTATATTTTCCTAAGCTTATAATAATTTTTACACTACTTTTCTTAGGAATTAATTCATCAGCCATCGGTTGAGAATAGATCACATTTCCTTTATCTACTTCTTCTGAATACCTGAACACTTTTTCGCCTAGAGATAGTCCTGCATTTTCCAGTTTCAATTTTGCTTCAACAATACTCAAATTATCAAGATAAGGAATTCTTACCATTTCTGGACCATTACTAATGACTACACTGACCGTTCTGTATTTTTTGGTCATAATACCCGGATTAGGCTTTTGCGAGATTATCTTTCCCTTTTCGATATTCTCATCGTGGATCAGTTCGCTCTGTTCAACATATAATTTCATATCTTTACATGTTTTGCGCGCTACATCATAGTCTTGTCCTATTAGTAGAGGAACTTGTACCTCATTACCATGACCAACTATTATTTTCATGATAATATCTGTTCCAAAAAAAACAATTATGAATAATCCTACTAAAATACCAAATGCTATCAAAATTGATTTTGTATTTATCATATATCTACTCCTAGCTCTTTTTCTTCATTCTAGCTGCAAATGCACCATCTGAATTATGTTTGAAAGGCAGTGTTTTTAAATAGCCCTCTTCTGTAAATTCTTTTGGAATAAATTGTTCTGCAGATTCAAGTGTGAATTCCGGATTCCTGTTCAGAAAATTTTCAATCTGTGCTTCATTTTCTTCTTTGTTCAAAGTACAGGTACTATAAACTAAAACTCCTCCCGGACGCAGGAATTTCGACCCGAGATCAAGTGCCTTCTTCTGAAGTTTAATTAGTTCTTTTATATTCTGATTTACCTGCCATCTAAGTTCTGCTTTCTTTTGGAAAACTCCCCAACCGGAACATGGCACATCCAGAAGAACCCTATCATAAGCTGGAGCTATTGGTCCAAATTTGAAGGCATCATTCGCATAAAGTTTCATATTGGTTATCTGTAGCCTTTCAACTGCTCTTTTGAGTTTCTTAATCTTATTCGGGAATTTATCAACTGCCATCAATTCACCTGTATTACGCATTAACTCAGCAATATATGTAGCTTTGCCACCTGGAGCTGCAAAAAGATCCAGGATGGATTCATTTTGTTTAGGCTCCATTAACTCTACAACTAAAGCTGCTGATACATCCTGAATGGAAAAATACCCCTCTGAGAAAGAAACTTCATTTAATACATCCCTCGCCTGGTTTGTAATTAAAATGTTCTCTGAAGCTTTACTTTCAGTAACAATTATTTCACGTCTTAATAAATATTCAATTAATCTTTTTTTATTTGTTGCACATGTATTTATGCGGATATGCAAATTAGGTGATTGATTATAATAAATGCATAATCTTTCTGTATCTTCTTCACCCCAGTATTCTATCCATTTCTTAATTATTGCTTTTGGAAATGAATGCTCAACCGATATTCTATCGACAGGCTCAGCAGGATATTCAATTTTCTCTTCCCGAATGTGTTCTCTCAGAATAGCATTTATGAAATTAGCAATTTTATCACTATATAATTTTTTTGCAATGGAAACAGTTTCATTAACAGCTGCATGTTGGGGAATGTAATCGCAATATATAAGCTGATATAGCCCCATATATAATAGTATCTTAATTTTGCTATTTGTGTTAGAAAACTTCTTTGGGTCGGTATATCCGGAAGCGATATATTCCAGATTAGCTTGCATTTTTATAACACCCTTTACAAGCACATAAAGTAAATCAGATCTTTCTCCTGCTTGATTGATCTTCTTTGTCATTTGATGTAGTAATTTATCGGAGAATATATTCTTTGAGATAACCTTGAGAATTATCTTATAGGCTTCCAGTCTAACATCTATCATATATTTCGTTTTCTATATAATGCCTTGATTGCAGCTTTAGTAATCTCTTCTGAAGTAGAAAAATCATTTTCTGTCATCAATTTGGAAATTACTTTCCTAATGTCATATCGTTTATATCCCAAAGTAAGAAGAGCTGTTTCTGCATCTTGAATTATTTCCGTTGCTGCACCAAGATAATCTTTATCAATAGATGTTGAAGAAATATCACCAACTTTATCTTTTAATTCAATAATGAGACGTTCGGCAGATTTCTTCCCAATACCGTGTATTGAAGATATCAGACTTATATCACCTACCTGAACAGCACGGATAAGATCAGCAACAGAAAGTCCGGAAAGAACTGATAAAGCTAATTTAGGTCCAACTTTAGAAATATTGATCAATTGTCTAAAGAGTAATTTTTCTTCATCCGTATAAAAGCCAAATAGTCTCACACCATCTGATTCATTAAATGAGTAGTGTACAAGAATTTTCACTTCTTTTTTGATTTCTGGTAATTTGTCGTATGTGCTCAGTGGAACAAACATTTCATATCCAACACCATTACAATCAACTACAATTGTGGTGAGACATTTCTCTGATAAAACTCCTTTAAGATAAGAATACATATTTGCCCTCTTTTCCCAAATTTCAGCAATTACATATAGAAATATTAGACAATAATGTCTATATTTATTTAGTATTTAAATTTATTTTTATTGAATTGGCAAAGTGCAATTGCCAGAGCATCAGATGCATCTTCTGTTTTTGGTTTGGTACTCAAATTTAAAATTTTCTGCACCATATATCCAACTTGTTCTTTTGATGCATTGCCATTTCCAACAACAGATTTTTTTACTTCCCTGGGGGAATATTCTGTAATCTCAATATTATGTTGAGCCAAAGCTAATATGATCACACCTCTGGCATGTCCTAATGTAAATGCTGATTTAATATTTTTTCCGTAAAAGATAGTCTCAACAACTGCAATATCTGGTTTGTATTCTATTATGATTTTGTCCATTCCAGAATGTATCTGAACTAATCTTTCCGCCAATTGTACTTTTGAATTGATTACTATTGTGTCACATCCGGCAGCAATTATCTTACGCTTTTCAATCTGTAGGATTCCATATCCTACATTATAACTACCAGGGTCTATTCCAAGAATTATCAATCTTCTGATAACCTTTCAAATACTTCATCTGAGATCTCGAAGTTTGCATATACTTTTTGCACATCATCGCAATCTTCCAGATAATCAATTAACTTAAGCAATTTTTCTGCTACCTCATCAGCCTTAATTGTATTTTTAGGAATTCTTGTGAGTTCAACTTTTTCAATATTGTAACCGGATTCTTCTAGTTTTTTATGAACACTGTGGAGATCAGTGAAAGCAGTATAAATAAGGAAGCTCCCTTCCTCAACTATAAAATCTTCTGCTCCTGCATCAAGCGAAGCCATCATTACTTCATCTTCATCAAGATCATTCTCAGGGATCATAATCAGACCTTTCTGCTCAAACATCCAGGAAACTGATCCGTTCTCTGCAAGATTACCACCATATTTAGAGAAAATATGCCTAACATCTGCAACTGTTCGTTGTTTGTTATCTGTAAGAGTTTCCACGATAATCGCTACCCCATTTTGTCCATATCCTTCATAAGTAAAATGGTCATAGTGAACACCATCCAATTCACCTGTCCCTCTTTTAATTGCCCTTTCGATATTTGAATTGGGCATATTTGCACCTTTTGCACTAGAGACGGCTAATCGTAATCGTGGATTCATCTCGGTATCACCACCACCTTCTTTTGCAGCAACGATGATCTCTTTTACCAATTTAGTAAATATTTTACCGCGTTTAGCATCCGCAGTACCTTTCTTATGTTTAATAGAACTCCATTTACTATGCCCGGACATATCGTCATAACCTCCAAATAAAAAAGACCTGCTAAAAAATTTCCAGCAGGTCTTATTGATTTTTAATCTTCTTTATTTGCTTCAGCAATCACCTTAGCGGCAATCTCACCTGGAACTTTTTCATAATATGAGAATTCTTGTGTAAATTTTCCACGACCTTGAGTTAGTGATTTGAGTGCAGGATAATAACCCAATAATTCTGACAAAGGCATTTCAGCATTTAGAAACTGCTTTTTACCTTGCTTTTCCATACCGAGTATCTTCCCTCTTCTAGTAGAAATATCACCCATAACATCACCCATATACTCATCAGGAATAATAATTTGAACTTTGTGAACGGGTTCAAGAAGAATTGGATTTGCAATTTGAAATGCCTTTTTCAGTGCATTCCATGAAGCAATTTTAAAAGCCATTTCAGATGAGTCAACATCATGGTAACCACCATCATATACATCAACACAAAGATCGACGATTTGATTTCCGGAAATTATGCCTTTACCGATAACTTCAACTAGACCCTTCTCTATAGCTGGAATGAATTTAGTGGGAATTCTACCACCAACAACAGAATTTACAAACTCGAAGCCACTACCACGGGGAAGCGGTTTCACTCTAAAAGATACTTCACCATACTGTCCTTTACCACCTGATTGCTTCTTATGTTTATAATGAACATCGGCTGTTCCTGATATTGTTTCTTTGTATGGAACTGCAGGTGTTTTCAGGTTTGCATCAATTTTATATCTGGATTTTAATCTTTTTTGAAGGAGTGTGACTTGCTGTTCACCAATACATGAGATAATGTTCTCTGCAGTTTCTTGGTTCATTTCAAGATTTAGTGTATGATCTTCATCCATTAATTTACTTAAGGCAGAACCAATTTTATCTTCATCGTGCTGATTGGTTGCTTTTATACTCTGCCAATAAACAGGTGTTGGAAGTTTGATCTCACGGAATTTAATTTTAGAATTTAGTTTAACGATGGAATCAAAACCACGGGCAACTTTCATTTTAACCAAACCACCAATATCTCCGGCTTTTAATTCATCTGTATCTTTCCTGTTCTTACCATTAACATAATACATTGAACCAATTCTATCTTTGCTGTCCTTCTCCGGTATATACACATCTAATCCACTTGTCATTTTACCTGAGAAAACCCTAACATAAGAAATATCGCCAACATTCGGATCGGAGAATGATTTGAATACGTATGCAAAAAGATCCCCGCTCTCACTAAGTTTAATTATCTTTTCTTCTTTATTTTCGATAGCATGAATTTCATTTCTGTCAGCTGGAGAGGGTAAATACTCCACAATAGCATCCATAAGGTCATTCACCCCAATATCATGCGTTGCTGAAGTTGCAAAAGCAGGCATTAATTTTCCCTCAATGATTGCATTTTTTAAACCAGCAGTCATCTCTTCGTTTGTAAGTTCTCCAGCCTCAAAATATTTCTCAAGAAGTGCATCATTGCTCTCAGCAACAGCTTCCATTAATTCCATTTTGCTTTCTTCAACTTGAGCAGCCATATCCGCAGGAATATCGATCTCTTCTCCATTTTTATATGCTATACCTTTTGCAATATCAATTACGCCTTCAAAATTATGTTCGCTTCCAATTGGAATAAGAATAGGTGTTGGATTAAAATCAGAATTTTCTCTGATCCTTTCAATTGTTTTGTTAAAATCTGCACCTTCATTATCTATTCTATTAATAATGAATCCTTTCACTACAGGTCTGTCTGCAAGCAGTTCTATTGATTTTTCAAGGCTTACATCAAATTCTGAAGCTCCATTAACTACAAATAAAATTGTTTCCACAGCGATTGAAGCAGATATCTGCTCTGAACTAAAATCTACAAGCCCGGGTGCATCCAAAATATTGATTTTATTTTTCTTCCACATAAGATTTGCAATACCCAGAGAAACTGAAGATTTTCTTTCAATTTCTTCAGGATTGAAATCCATAACAGTAGTACCCTCTTCGATCTTTCCGATCCTGGTTGTCGTCTTTGAATTGTATAACATCTGTTCAACTAAACTGGTTTTTCCAGCACCAATCGCTCCGACAAGGGCGATATTCCTAATGGTTTCCATTTATCCTCCGCATTATATTATATATTTAATATTATTTTTATATTAAACTTTTTCAACTATTCAAAAGAAAATTACTACTGTTTCTTGTCAACTCTCTACTTTAAAATAATCAATTTACCAATTTTCTCAGTAATTTTATTATTTGTTAATTGTTTTGCTTTGATCTTATAGAAATACGTATTGTTGGCAATATCATCTCCATCTGCATCTTTTCCATTCCAATAGATCTGATTATACCCGGCTGGAGAATTCAATTGTTTTATGGTTTTAATTTTCCTTCCCGTTAATGTATAAACAGTTATAGTAATATCAGAATCTTCGGTAATTACGAATGTAAAATATCCATCATCATCCATCGGATTTGGATAAAGAAGCATTTGCTCGATGGAAACTTTTCCCGATCTTTTACTAACAAAATTTGTTTCTGCAACAGTTGGATTATTAAAGTTATCAAATACAATAAGCTGAAGTGTATGATTCCCTTCTGAGAGATCATTAAGCTGCCATGAGAGTTCACCTTCCGTAGCTGAACCTGTGTAATACATAAATCCATCTGTAATTTCTATGGGATTTATGGATTCATCTATGATCAATAGGATACCATGCCCGGGAGAGCCCAGAATATTAATTCCATTTTCGTCCTCAATGTGGGCAATTAATGTTGGATCGGTTGACACATAGTCACCCGCAATAAAAAATTCAGAATCTAGCCATAACTGAACTTCCGGTGAACCTGTGCTTAGTGCAGAAACCGGAATACTGCTAAGTTTCATAGGAAGATAACAGTTCAAGTAATCTGTAGATGAGCTACTGTCATATACATAATTTAATATTCTTCCTTCATCCCCAGAGTGAACATCATCAGGTACAATAAACTGCGCAACATATTCACCATTATTTATTTCTATGTTTCCAAAATAAAATGTATGACCATTGTTTGTGTAATCAACTTCATAATGTTCATTTACCCATTGATTATATATAAATACAAGAAGATCATTTTCATAAAATCTGTTATATATAGATTCATAGACACGGATCTCACCAATTTCATTTATTGAGTTCTCATAATCACCGCTAAGGTTCACTGTTTGCCTTGCTTGAACACTATCCGGGATTCCCGCTATACTGCCAATTGTTAAAGGTGGAAGGACATTAAGAATGGGATCACCCAGAATATTAAAATAACGGCTATTGTAAAGTGCAGCACTTGAATATAGTTTTGCATCTCTTAAGGCATTTCCAATATCCATTCGCTCTTCAATGATATTTTTTAAAACATATTTCATTAATTGTGTATTATCTCCACCACCGCATGAAGCAGTTGCAGC
>DAOUTP010000064.1 GCA_030626645.1 Candidatus Cloacimonadota bacterium | reverse complement strand
GTTTCGGTAAGTCCGGTTTCTCCCATTAAAATAGATGGACAGGTTGCATTATTGCTTAATATATCATAATTGCCAGACATTGCAATAAGTTGAATAGATGTTGCTTCGGCATCATAATTTCCACTGTTTAAAAGTTCAAGATCGAAACTGGCATTTGAATTTTGAAGCAAATATCCATTCGGTTCATCTACAATAAGATCTGAAATTGTGAATTGTGGTGATATGATCTCAAGCGGCATATAAAATGTATTTTCACCAATATCAGATAAAATATTTAAGAATATTTCACCCTGTATTCCATCACGCCACAAGGGATCAAGTTCTACTTCGAAATCACAACTGGTAAACGCACCAGCATTTAAAGAACCCAATGTGTTTAAACCTGATAAAATTTCGATAAAATCTTCATCTGTTGATATTTCGAACTCCAGATCATTTGCTGGAGTACTGCCTGAATTCTGGATACTGGCAGAAATATTGACAACTTCACCCGGGAAAATATCCGAACATGTATAATCGTCAAGTCTTACAATATCCTCATCAACAACTGTTAACTCACTGGTTATAGGTATGAACTGATATTTGGAAGCTGTAACGGAATATGTACCAGCTTCCAATTGCAGGGGGATGCTTGCAATTCCGAACTCATCAGAAATTCCTACTGTAATAAGACTATCGGTATTAGTAATAGCAATTGTAAAACCCGATTTATCTTCCTCTTCAAAATCAATTTGAACCTCGATATAATTTGAACCTGATGGGATCTCTTCCTGGTAAATCATTTCAAATGACTTGGGTGTGTCAGTGAGAACCTGTAATCCCGGATCACCTAAAAGATTATAAACATAGAAATAGAATTGATCGGAATTATTTGCGTTTCCCCAAGCATGACAGTATGGATAGTTATTGTAAAGTTCCATCTTTCCCCGCAGCATCATTTCACCACATCTTGTTATGCCTTCCTGGGTAATACCCTGGTATATTCCCATATCATTTGCATTATTAAATGGTGTTTTTGTATCGTGTTCACTTGGTCCTATAAAACCGATAGCTCCTTTAGGATCTGAAGGTGAGCCTGCAGTAAGCCAGGTTTCTCCAAAACAGGAAGGATAACTAGTACTTGCAAAATCTCCACCTCCACAGGTCATGCTTGTTACCATTGGCAGTTTAAACCCGTTATTCAAAGAATGAATCCCATTTATATTAAATAGATCACCATAATTTCCCCACCAGTAGCTCGGAGCTCCATATCCGCGGTAATTTAAAAATGTATAACCCCCATTTATCATATTAATTAATGAGCTCATATTATTTTGATATGGAGAGATGAATGTGTCTACAGCTGTAAATTCAAAATCCAGAAGTTTTTCCCGAACAGCCATCACAGTTTCTCTTCCAGAATAGAATTCCCACCAGTCAACAACACAACCCAACATTAGAGCTTTGTTCTGCCAATCATCTGCAATTAATGAATCACTCTCATAATTTATTATTTTACTAATGATCGTATTCAATTCTAATTGTGAACGAACAGAAAAACGGCCAACAAATATATCTGGAAAATAATCATCACCTTCCAGAAGAGAATAGCTATGATCACTTACATCCCAGGGAGTTAAATAGCCTTGCACATAGAATGCTGGGACAACAATAGAACCATCAACATCACCGACTAATACAACATATTCAGGAGGGATTTCCCAATTATCATAAGCATTTTGGATGAAGTTTTTAATGGCATTCGCAGTATTGCCAGTTTCAGATAAAGTTGCAACTCTGGTTTTGTAACCCAGTTTTTCTTTCCATCTAAGAAGCGGTTCTAAAAGTGATGCCGTATCATCTTGAACAATAAAGAGATATTTCCCATTTTGCTCTGTTCTTAAGGGGTTACTGCCATTAATCAATGATTTGGCAATATTGGAAAATGAATTAATATTACTTTGTTTTAATTTCGGATTTTTTGTGTTAGTTTCATCCAATATTAGTTTAATTTCGATATTCTCAATTATTCTAATTTTATTTTGAAATGAATTATATTGTATAGGAGACACAGCAATCTGCGAGAATCTGTACGCACCCATAATACTTGGATCACTTATTGTTACGATATCTGAAGGAAGCCATTCGTCCCGCTGATATTCGCCTGAATTTATATCTTCGTCATTCAGAAGACCTGAAGGTAAAATTGCTTTATCCAGTTCGATGATTTTCTCATCATATGAGATGTTTTCTAAAATATAATTCCCGAAATCAGGGAGATCAATGAATTTAGTATAGATTGGTAACTGCGGTTCCCCAACTTTTCCAGAAGAGACGCAATCCTTTATTTGAACTTGCATAAAAGTATCATTTTGTATGAGTTGCTCGGATAATTCGAGGTTATTAAAATTTCCGGATATTTGAATTGAATTTCCTGAAATATCGAAGTTGATCGCACTAGAGATTGAAATTATAGATAATATTAAAAGTACAAAAATTTGTTTCATTTATAGATTCCTTATATTTTTTTTATTTTATAATGCAAAAAACGAGCCAGATAATCTCTCAAGTTAAGAAAAATTTAATTTATATTTTGATTGAAATATTATTTTAACAATAGACATTTTTTCGTGTTTATATGTTTACCATTATATTCCATTTTGTAAAAATAAATTCCAGTAGAGACACTTCTTCCATTCGAATTTGTTCCATCCCATATTGTGGTATGATATCCTGCAGGAAGTACTTCATTTAATAGTGTTTTAACTTTCTGACCTTTGATATTGTAAACAGCAATAGATGTTTTACCATCTGTATCTTTTATTGAAAAACTTATGGTTGTTTGCGGATTGAAAGGATTCGGATAATTAGAGTGTAGATCTGCAATTTTTGGTGTTGCAATATCATTACCGTTTACAGGAACAGGATTTTCTTCATATGCAGTATGAGTGTATTGAACAGTTGAATTAAATGGAAGTTCCTCAGTTCTAACTTGTAAATAATAAAAATCATTAGGATTGATCACAAAATCAGGTGCTGTAGTTTTCGGCTGCCATTCTTCCCATTCGATCAGTCCGGTGTTATCGAACCAAGCATAAGATTCTCCGGAAATGGGGGGATCGTTATTCGCAACAATATCGAAGTAATTTGTGTTATCAGGAACTTCAAATTCAGCAGAATAATATGTCCAATTAGTATCACCGCTAACCGGTTCAAAGTTATCTTGTCCCAACAATGTTCCACCAGTTCTGGTGTTATAGAATCTTGCTTGAACCATTACGCCTTCACAATTTTCTGTTTTTACATAACTATGAATAGAGTATTTACTATTAGTTCTTTTCTTCATTCTGTTTTCTAGGTTTGTGATAATATTATATCCATTAGCAGAATTCTGCTGAATACATAAAGAACGTTCACCTTGATAGAATTCAGTATCGTCTAGCCATTCATTATCACTATTTACATTCCACACACTAGCGCCTTCATCTTCAAAATTGCCAAACCAGATAAGTTCCCGACCAACCCGGAATTCAAAGTTATTTCCTGGTGAGATCACATCTATACTGGAGATATTTCCCCATTGAGGAAGATGTACTATTTGAGAGACATATTCTTCTCCGTTAAAAGTGAAATTCAAATCTTCAGTGTATTGTTCATTCTCTATCAACATGGTCAATGTATCCAGGATCACGTTTGCTTCGATCTCAAGATTATCTACACTCAAATATGTATTTAACTCTTTAGATTTCATCTTGATATAATTTAAGATATGTCTGCCCAGGTCACCCGAAGCGATTTGCGGGATAAAATCATCGATGAATGCAGGCTTTAAACTGAATGAGCTAAATCCATCTTCATCAATTGAAGTGTTTAGGATCATAGTCGGGAAAGTTTCAAGATAACTAAGGTCGAAAACAAAATTACCAAGAGAATGAGCAATAACCTTTCCATTGTATACTTCAATTCCCTGGATTACATGTGGATGATGACAGATAACCAGATCAGCACCGGAATCTATCATGTGGTGGCGGACCTCAATATCCCACATATGAGGAATATCAATTCTGGGAGTGTAGTCTTCATCTTCAGCAAAATCCTTCTCATCCCAACCTGCAAAGATATCAATAGAATCATAATTTGCACCTGGAGCTGTGGAATATTCACTTCCAGAATGAGCTTCCACAATTATAAGATCAGCATTATTCTGCACTGTATCTATCTGTTCCATGATATAATATGGAGTCATATATGCAAATCCGAATTTATTATACCCAGCCTGAAGGTAAGGTTGGTAATTGTTATATTGTCCAGTTCTATCACACGATCTTAAGAAAGCCAGATTTATACCTTTTTTGGAATAGAATAATGGTTCGTATGCTTCGTAAGAATCTGCTCCAGCACCGGAATAACGAATTCCATATTGATCAAGAGTGCTTTGTGTTTCCTGTATACCTTGCAACATATAATCACTAACATGGTTATTTGCCAGACAAACCAGGTCTATACCAGCATAAGCAAGACCGGCAGCATTTTCCGGTGCACCTTTAAAATATATCGTTTTAGTTGGATGATGTTCATAATGGGTTGTGAGCGGACACTCTAGATTTGCAACTGTAATATCAGCATTTTCGCCCAAAATTGGTAATGTCGGTTCAAAGATAGCTTCAACTCCTTGTGTAGGAATTATACCGCCACCAGCTTCATATGCCCGCGCCAGCATAATGTCACCCACGAAGTTCATAGTTAATGGAAATGATGATGGTCCTTCATCTACATCAATCTGACATGTTGAATAACCATTATAACCAGTATCATCAATTACCTGTAGATGAACCGTATATGAATGATCATCCTCTACAATAAAGGTATGTGCAGGATTTTGCAAAATGCTTGTAGAGTCATCACCAAAAAACCAGAGAAAGCTGTGTTCTTCACTATCAGGATCTGTAACTTCACTGAAAAATTGTACATTTACACTGCGGAGATTATCCGAATTCTTGTAAACAGTTCCGATTTCAAAACTAATTTCAACTTGTGGTGAAACCGGTAGGTCTTCGGTGATATTATAAATATTATCGAAGTAAACGATTCCGGAACCTCCATCGTTGTCATTCACGAAAATAAGTTCCGTGATATCTGGAAGATATTCAAACCAAGAGAACCAGTCATCAGCAATCGGAAGCAGGAAATTATTCCATACACCTTCATCAAATGCACCCTGGTAAACTGGTATCCATTCTTCAATATTCAACATTTCGAATCCATCCAAAGAGTAAAACAGCTCATTTGTGCCATCACCTACGCCAAATGCGTGGATCTCACCCTTATCTTCAATAAAGCAGGCAATTTGCCATACGTCATTAGAATCGACTGTAACAGGCTCTATTGCTTCAACTTTCCAGGTGTTTCCGTAGATTTTAAGTGAATATAGTGAAAGTGTGTTATATGTATTCTCGGATGTTAATTCCCAGGCATCGGGTTGTAGATCTTGAGCTGGATATGAAAATAGGGAAATTTCTCCACTCTCAAAGTCTTCAATTACTATTTCACGTTCAGCAGCAAAGCTCAACGAGCTTATTAATAATGCAATAATTGAAATATTTATAAATTTAAATTTCATAATTCACTCCTCATTCACTGATTCATTATCAAATATTTAAAATTGAGTATATTTTGACAAGGTTTTATCCAATATTTGCAGGTATTCAAATATTGACAGAAATTTTAGTAATTAAAAGATACCATCAATGAATAAAATAGTATTGTTTTTCTTAAAAAAATATATATCATCTCCAAAAAGGGAATGGTTGCGCTTTGACTCTGTTTTCATGGTTATCGGTATAATCATTTCCGTAGCAACTCTTACTGTAGCCTTATCAATTTTTGAGGGATATGAAACAGTATTAAAAAATACAATTCTCGGAGTTAATTCCCATATTTATATTTTTAAAGCCGGAGAAGGAAATCTTACAAATGAAGAAGTTGAGCAAATAGAAAATGAACTGCAAAAACATGATGGAGTTGAGAATACTTCTGCTCTAATCGTTACTCAAGCTATGGCAGTAAATGGGAATAGAATAAAAGGATCAATAGTGCGTGGAATAAACTGGGAACAACAGGAGCTTCCAAGCAAATATAAACAATATGTATTGGAAGGTACATGGAAACTCAATGCTGAAAATTCGGCAGTACTTGGTTATAAACTGGCTAAGGAACTGAATCTACATGTGGGAGACAATTTTAAACTCATTAGTCCGATGAATTCCAAAGTTACACCAATGGGCATAAAACCAAAAGAGGAAATATTTACATTAGTGGGTTTGTATAGATCAGGAATGTATGAATATGACAGTAAATTCATTTTTATTGATAGGGAAGTAATGAGTGAATTTAACTCGATGGAAAATGAATTTACATTGGTGGAAGTACAGTTGAAGACGGATTGGATAGAGAGAGCTGATTATATTGCCTATGTTTGGGAACATGAATTTGACTATAAATATCAGATATCTTCCTGGGTAGATTTCAACAGCAATCTATTCTCATTATTGAAGATGGAAAAATGGGTAATTTTCATCATCTTAAGTTTTTTGATCTTGATCGCGTCATTCAATGTAGTAAGCTCTGTAACAACATCGATAATAGAAAAACGTACAGAACTGGGAATATTAAAAGCATTTGGTGCTTCCGATAAAATTCTACAACAAATATTTATTGGTAAAACATTGATATTGGCTTTATTATCTGTTACATTCGGTCAGGTATTCGGTGTTCTTATTGCTAAATTCTTTAGCTGGCAGAAGTTTTTCGTGCTCAAGGGGGACGTCTATTTTTTGGATAAAATTAATGTTCAATTTGGTTACATAAGTTGGATTATAATTCTGGGAGTATCAATGCTGATAGTATTAGCTGCATCGTTGATACCATTGAAGAATATTTCAAAATTGAACATTACAAATATAATTAGAAAGGTATAAAACTGATATTAGGAGATTAGGATTGAGTTTAATAAGAATTGAGAAATTAAAGAAAAGTTACCAGGAAGCTTCAGGTAAATTGGAAGTCTTGAAAGGGGTAGACCTGGAAGTACATCCGGGTGAAATGATAGCTATCACCGGAGAATCCGGCAGCGGTAAAAGTACACTTCTTCATATGATGGGAATGCTGGACAGTTATGATTCCGGTAAGATCTTTTATTCCGGTAAGCAGATCAATAT
This sequence comes from Candidatus Cloacimonadota bacterium, assembly GCA_030626645.1. Classification (GTDB taxonomy): domain Bacteria; phylum Cloacimonadota; class Cloacimonadia; order Cloacimonadales; family TCS61; genus Tenebribacter. The sequence goes on along the minus strand of DAOUTP010000064.1, from coordinate 1,289 downwards.
TAAGGATAATGAGCTAAATGAATTCCGTAATAAACGAATTGGATTTGTTTTCCAATCTCATTATCTTTTGGAAGATTTTACAGCAGAAGAAAATGTAGCAATGCCAAAATTCCTGGCTACAAAAGATTTTAAGAAAAGTGTATTAGATTCCAGAGAATTATTAAAAGCACTTGATCTTGATGATAGGCGAAGTCATTATCCCAGCCAGTTAAGTGGGGGAGAACAGCAAAGAGTTGCCGTTGCGCGATCTTTGATCAATTCTCCGGAGATCATTTTTGCCGACGAACCAACTGGAAATTTGGATTCAAAACATAGTGATGAACTAATTAATTTACTGATGGATCTTAATAAAACACATGGGCAGACCTTTGTAATTGCAACACATAATAAAGAGATCGCCGGAAAGATGGATAGATGCTATATTTTGGAAAATGGAATTTTGAAAGAAGAAACAAAATAAAAGCTTAAATTAAAAAATGAAAAAGAAAACCTGGCTACTGATCATCGTACTGATTGTCTTCGTCATCAATATCTCCTTCTTTGTATTGGTGAGAATGGCAAAAGTGGATAAGGCAGTTCAAACCAGGATAACTGACCAACTCTCTGAAAGACTTAATGCAGTTATTGAGATGGAAGGTTTTACCTTTAATGATAAACAGGCAAATATTTCAGGAATTATAATTAGCAGTCCCGGCAAATATGAATTAAAGGTAAGCCAGCTGTATGTTGAGTATGACCTAATAAAACTCATTTTCTCCAAATTTGAAAATTTAAAAGCAATATCACATATTAAGATCTATGATCCTGAGTTTTCTCTTAGGATCGTACCTGATGGAAATAAAAAAGAAAATAGTGAATTTATTATTCCGGATATTACTAAATTCTTTAAAATGTTAAATATTTACAACGGAACTTTAAATATTGAATTTGAGAATGAAAGTGTGAAAATTGCAAACAAATGGCAAAGAATAGATCTTTCGATAAAGAATACTAAAAGCTCTGACATTACGCTTTCAGCTAGTTCTGGTGATGTATCTGATCTGCTGATCTCTTGCCTATTAAATAAAGGCTCGATAGAGAAAGCTGAGCTGAAATTGAATGATCTAAAACCATCAAAATTAGAGATTGCTCAATTGAATTCTTTGGGGTTTCTACTTGATGCTGATGTAAGTTACTCGGATGATAACCTTAAATATTCTGCTAATATTAAAAACGTTAATGCTGATTTCGCAGAGAAGAAAGCTTCGATCGATTCTATTTTAATATCTGGAGATAGTGATCGAACATTT
>DAOUTP010000323.1 GCA_030626645.1 Candidatus Cloacimonadota bacterium | reverse complement strand
GTAATCGGGTTTGTGTACTTAGGAACGGTTCACTTGTTTACGAAGGTAAAACACATGAACATTCAGTTTCTATGCTAGCTGAGAAAATGGCTGGTCGGGAAATTTCAATGCCAACTTTAAAAGAAAAATCTCGAGTAATTTCACCAATTTTAGAGATCAAAAATGTCTTTGCTAAAGGCAGCATGGGGACAATGGCATTAGACGGACTTTCTCTAACTGTGAGTAAAGGAGAAATTGTCGGAATTGCCGGAGTTTCCGGAAACGGGCAGAAAGAGCTGGCAGATGTAATAAATGGAATCAGTCATATCGAGAAGGGTCAGATTTTATTAAATGATGAAGATATAACAAATCGATCTCCTCAAAAAATTATTAATAAAGGAATGGGCTATATTCCCGAAGATAGAATGCATGAAGGAACGATCCCGTCATTTTCTGTGAAAGAAAACATCATTATGAAAGATTACAGTAAAGCTCCTCTATCAAAAAAAATATTTTTACAAGATAAAATTATCGAGAAATACTCAATAGAATTAATTAACAATTTCGATATTAAATGTCCGGATAATAAAACTTCTTGCGCCAGTCTATCCGGTGGAAATGTGCAAAAAGTTATTCTGGCACGAGAACTATCCCGAAAACCAAAAATGCTTGTCGCTTCATATCCAATTAGAGGATTAGACATCGGAGCTGCAGAATATGTTCATGAACAACTACTAGAAGCACGGAGTGAAAATATTGGAGTTTTACTTATCTCGGAAGAACTCGATGAATTATTAGATATCTGCGATAGAATCGCTGTAATTTATGAAGGTAAAATTCTCGATGTATTAGACCGCGATATTGCTACAAAATCAAAATTAGGATTACTAATGGCAGGAATTAAAGATGAAAAAAAAGTTATATAGTGAACTGATCTATCGAGTATTGATCATTGTTATTGCTGTTCTATCTGCACTTATTGTAGGCGCGATATTACTTCTTATAGCAAAAGCAAATCCTCTCAAAGCTTATCATGTTATGTTTACGGAACCATTAAGCGGCAAATTTGGACTGACCGAAATACTGGTTCGAGCTGCACCATTAATGCTGGTTGGATTAGGTATCGCTATCGCCTTTAGAAGTGGAATTATCAATATTGGTGGTGAAGGACAGATCATGATCGGGGCAATTTTTGGAACTTTTATAGCGCTCTCGTTCCCGAATCTTCCTACCTATATTCTCTTGCCGTTTGTATTTATTGCCAGCTTTATCGGAGGTGCGATCTGGGGTGGAATTGCCGGTTGGATGAAAGCCTATCTCTCCGTGAACGAAATCTTGAGTACGATCATGCTGAATTATATTGCATTTCAAGTTTATATGTTTCTCATTCGAGGACCAATGATCGATCCTCAGGAAGTTTCATACGGAACAGGCGTCCCGCAGACTGCATTACTTAGTAAGAATGCCTGGTTGGTCAGGATCATCCCGGCAAGCAGATTACACGCAGGAATAATCGTTGCAGTTATCTTAGCAATTTGTGTTTATATTTTTCTTTGGAAAACTACAATTGGTTATAGATTACGAGCCGCCGGAGCAGAAGCAAAAGCTGCAAAATATATTGGTGTCAATGTTAAAAACTATCTTGTACTGGCAATGCTCCTTTCCGGTGGATTTGCCGGAATGGCAGGAGCAATAGAAGTTTGTGGAGTTCATCATAGAGCACTTGAATCGATCTCCGCCGGTTATGGTTTTAGTGGAATTGTGGTAGCATTATTTGGAGGGCTTCATCCTCTAGGAATTATTCCGGCTTCTGCTGTTTTCGGATTACTTATTGTTGGAGCAGATATGATGCAGAGATCTGTTACGGTTCCAGCTTCTATTATTTTGGCAATTCAAGGACTTATCATCCTGGCAATTGTATCCAGTCAGATATTTTTCTCAAATATTGCTCTTAAAGAAAAGATCATGATCAAATTGAAATTAATGAAATCGGGAGATAAAGATGGTTCTTAATTTTATCATTGGAATAATATCAGCAGGTATTCCGTTAGCAGCGCCATTATTGCTGGCAGGATTAGGAGAAATGTTCAATCAGCGTGCCGGTGTTTTCAATTTAGGTGTTGAAGGTATTATGTTGATGGGAGCATTTGTTGGATTTTTGGTAGTACTTACGATGGGATCTCCGGT
>DAOUTP010000275.1 GCA_030626645.1 Candidatus Cloacimonadota bacterium | reverse complement strand
ATCATCCCCACCTGATACATTTCCGGACGGTTGGGAATATCAGCTTTATTTTCTTTATAATATTCTTCAACTTCACCTTCGGTTATGTGGATCTTGCTTTGTATATTATGTCGAATAATTTGTGTTTTCAGTTGTTCTTCTGTCATCATTTCAATGTAGTAATCTTTAAGGTCAGGTACAGAAAGACCTGCATTTCTTAGCTCTTTTTTAAATTCTATTTCATTTGGAAATTGAGATGCAACCTGCTTAATTTGATTTTCTGCCATTTCTTTTATCATCTTTTCATCAATTTCATAATCTTCTTCTTTTGCTTTCTGAATGATCAATTTAGATTCGATCATATCATTTAAAATATCAAATTGTGTAATATCATCCATGGTCATTCCGGAAGCACTCAATTGTTGCATTCTTTTTTCAAGATCACTTTTTAAGATTATCTCTCTTCCCACTTTTGCAATTATTTTATCGGCTATTTCTGCAGATAATGAAGCCAAAATTAGTAATGTAATAATTATCAATAATATTTTTTTCATTGATTCTCCCATTATATTGAAATTGTAATTTCAGATTTATTTTTAAGTTCTTTAATTAAATTATTATATATCTCTTCTTTTTTCTTTTTTGTAGCGGTTTTTCTAATTTCATCCTTAACCTCCAAAAAGGTTTTATTTGAATAAATTATTCTTGTATCATAAAACCTCACTATATAAAAACCTTTATCTGTTTCAACGCTTTTGTAATAATATTGTTCTAGAGAATTTAAAGCATTCCAAATGTTTTCATGGGCATTTTTTTGGGAAATGAATCCAATATATCCACCATTTCTACCGGCAGATTCTTCCGAAAATTCAATAGCTGCATCTTTAAAAGAGGTTGTATCAATTGCATCAAGTATTCCTTTTAAATTTGCTTTTTCTTTAGTAAATATTCTTTGCACTTTATATTCTTTATGATTCACTTTATATTCACTTTTATGGATCTTGTAATAATTAAACAATTCATCTTCCGATACTGTAATGTTTGCTAATTTAGCAGCAATAAGAGCATTAGCTTTGATGTTATTCTCAGCAGATTTAATTTTTTCATTAATTTTAGGAGATTGAGAAATTTCTAATTGATCAGCTTCCTGAGCTAATAATGTAAGCTGTACCCAACCTTGTATATATTCTTTTTTCTCATCTATGGTAAGTACGTTCCATTCATTATCTGAGAAATTAGCTTTAAATTCATCCATTGTAAGTTTAGTATCATTTACTTGAGCTACGATATCTTCCTCTTCTGTTTTAACGCAGGAAAATAATAGAACTATAAAAATAAGAACTAAAAATCTTTTCATATTTTACCTCAGATCACTCTTCTAAATAGGGCGGAGTAAATATAATTTGTATTTCCGGTTCCAGATCAAATTCTGTATGAATAAAGTTATCATTAATGTTTAATGATTTTAATACGATCCCTTTGTTTTCATATTCACCGGAAATATAGTATTGGATAACTTTCGTGATATCAATAGTAATTTGCTCACTCTGTAAAGTATCAGTAGAACTACTGATGTAAAGATCATCAAGATCATCATTTGATAATAATGGAAATTCCGGTAGGTCTGTGTTAATAGTGTCAGCTAAAACAAAATATGGACTTAAATATATCGATCCATTCAAAGGATAGGCATTGATTCCATTATTATTTAAAACCAGTTCAGCTCTATTTATTGTTATTCTCTGCAGAAAAAGAGCTGTATCATTATCAGCAATTTCATAATCATCTGGTAATACATTAACAAATGAAGATTCCAGTAAATCAAATTTAGTATATATATTTATGGGTTGAATATTAGATATTTTCAATTCATCTTGCCATTTTTCATAATTGCTATCCGTTTCATAGATCGTACAATCGTAACAAGTAGCTATAGTTTCTGTAATTAATGTATCTTCTTCAGTTTCTCTGTATTCAAAAGTAAGGATTGGGTTTTCATCAGTTGAATATTCAGAAGCATATATTTCCATGAAACCATCAGTATCAGAATAGATAACTAAACCGGAATTCACATCTTCATTTATCCAATCTTCCAGAATAGTTGTTTCTGAAAAGATAATATTTATAGAATCCTCTTCACATTCTATTTCATATTCTTCAGGTAAAAGATCAGTATAAACAGCATCACTAAAATGTTCTTCATTCCAATCCGTAGAATCTGAGGTAACCCACCATGTTGCATTTTCATACCATTCAATATCATTTATTTTAGCAAGCTTCAAAGTTGTGTTATCTACAATATCAAAATTATAGCGATCTTTAATTTCCAAACTTATATTAAAGCTGGATATCTCGGAAAATGTATCCGGTAAGCTGGTAAAACGTAATAAACCATAAGAAGTTTCTGTTTCATAGTTTCCAATTACCATTGTATTTGAATTGTTATATGAACAGCTATCTTCATAACTATAAATTTCAGTAAAACTAGTATGATCAATTGTTGTACTTAATGGAGTGGGACCTCCTGGTCCATTCGTTCCAACAATATTATCTTTCTGTGTACAACTTATCATAACTAATGAAATAACCATGATGATTCCAACAGTTCTTAATCCTATATTCATTTAAACTCCTTTTTAATTAAAATATTAGTAGTCCTAGTAGGTGCTGTGTATATGGTGATAACCATAT
>DAOUTP010000042.1 GCA_030626645.1 Candidatus Cloacimonadota bacterium | reverse complement strand
ATTTTGATGGGCGAACGTCAGAAATGGGAGCAGGAAATTGCAGATATGGATGTTGAGATCGAACAACTTTATTCTGATTATGAAAGTAAGAAAATGATCTTAACCGAATCCGGGAAACAAGAAGCTGAAACTAAGATCATGAGTATGAGTGAAGCACGTCAGGCAAAAGTTCAAGAGATCTTCGGTGAAAATGGAACATTTGTACAAAGACAGAATGAACTTCTGGCACCGATCTTGAATAAATTGAAAACAATTATTGAAAAAGTTGCTGTCGAAAATAATTATTCTATCATTCTTGATGCTTCTGCTGGCAGCATACTTTATGCAAAACCAAACCTTGAAATTACAGATTCAATTTTAGATGAAATGGAAAAATCTGTAGAATAAATGAAGAAATTTAATTTCCCGCTCACACCAAAAAAGATAGCTTCCAAGCTTGATTGCATTACTGATTTTACTAATAAAGTTACGTTAGATAATGTTGCTGAACTTCACAAAGCTAACGAGCATTCTGTTTGTTTTTTTGAGAATCCAAAATTTCTGGATATACTCAAAAAAACAAAAGCGGGATTGATCTTTGTTCCAAAAAACTTTGATAAGAATTTAAAGCCAAATACAAATCTTCTATTGATCGACAAGCCATATATTCATTTTATGATGCTGGTGCGAACATGGCTCAATCTTGATCTTCCTAAAATGAAAAGAAGCGTTGAAGATTCGGCAAATATAGCGAAATCAGCTTCTCTTGGAAAAAATATCATTATTGGAAGTAATTGTGATATCGGTGAAAATGTAAATATTGGTGATGAAACCATCATCGAAAGTAACTGCGTTATCAAATATGATGTACAAATTGGCAAAAACTGCCACATTCATCCCAATACAACAATTTATGAAGATTGTGTTTTAAAAAATAATATTATTATTCATGCAAGTTGTGTTATTGGCGCTGACGGATTTGGCTATTTGTTTCATAATGGGATTCATAACAAGATCCCGCAAGTTGGAAATGTAATTATTGAAGATGATGTTGAGATCGGAGCAAATTCTGCTGTCGATCGTGCAACTTTAGGTTCTACCATAATCGGCAAAGGTACAAAAATTGATAATCTGGTTCAGGTTGGGCACAATTGTAAGATCGATGAAAATTCAATTCTCTGTGCACAAACAGGGCTTGCCGGAAGTACAATAATTGGTAAAACTGTTTATCTTGCTGGTCAGGTTGGAGTAGCCGGCCACCTGAAAATTGATGATGGAGCAATGATCGGGGCACAATCCGGAGTAACAAATGATATTCCAAAAGGTGCCAAGTATTTTGGTTCTCCTGCAATTGAAGCAGGACTTCAAAAAAAAATAATGGTTTCAGAAAAATATTTACCGGAAGTAGTGAAAGAATATCGAAAACGTCAGAAAGCAAAGGATAAAAAATGAAAGAATTTAAGAAGACCATAAAGGGCACGATAAGTTATAATGGCATTGGACTTCATTCCGGTCATGTCTCTACATTAACGTTCAAGCCTGCCGGAAAGGATGAAGGAATTGTCTTTATTCGAACTGACTTGGAAGACAATCCGGAAATTCCTGCCGATATTGATCATGTAGTTGATATTTCCAGAGGTACGACAATTGGAGTTGGGAAAGCTACCGTTGCAACTATAGAACATGTTCTTGCGGCTATTAAAGGTCTCAATATTGATAATATCCGCATCGAAGTAGATGGACCTGAAGTGCCGGTTGCAGACGGAAGTGCAATTATTTATATGGAACTCTTAAAGAAAGTAGGACTTGTTGAGCAGGATGTTGAACGTGAATATTTAGAGATCGAGAAACCTCTCTCATTTTCTGCTCCTGCTGATAATGTTGACATTGTTATTATGCCTTCTGATGATCTTAAAATTACATTTATGGTTGACTACCAGCAAAAAGCATTAGGCACGCAATATACAACTATGCAATCTCTTGATGATTTCGAGGAAGATTTTGCTTCTGCCAGAACCTTCTGTTTCCTTCATGAAATAATTATGTTAAAAGAAGCAGGGCTTATCAAAGGTGGGTCTTTGGAAAATGCCCTGGTCGTAGCTAACCCAGATACACCTAAGGAAGAGATCGCACGTTTAAGAGAGATGTTCAACTATCATGAAGAGATAAATGTTGGTGCAGATGGATTATTGAATCATACACCTTTGCGCTATTATAATGAATTTGTTCGTCATAAGGTTGTAGATCTTATTGGTGATATCGCCCTTTTGGGAGTTCCAATAAAGGGACATTTTTTGGCTGCTAGATCTGGTCACAAAACCAATGTGGAGTTAGTTAAGAAACTTCGCAAGCTTCATAAAAAGCAGGAATTGCAGAAAATCTATCAAAAGAAGAAATTGTCTGAAGTTGTATTTGATATAAATGCAATACAGAAGATTCTTCCACACAGATACCCTTTTCTAATGATCGATAAAATAATAGAATTTGAAGCTGGAGAACGCATAGTCGGGATAAAAAATGTGACTATCAATGAACCTTTCTTCAATGGTCATTTTCCAGGACATCCGGTAATGCCTGGAGTTCTCATTGTAGAAGCAATGGCTCAAACCGGCGGCATAATGCTGCTTAATGCTCTTGATGATCCCGAAGATTATGTTGCTTATTTTGCATCGATAAATAATGTAAAATTCCGTAAACCTGTTAGCCCTGGAGATACATTACGATTTGAGCTTAAGGTAATTTCTATGAAACGTGGATTAGCAAAAATGCATGGTGATACATATGTGGGAAGTACAAAAGTTTGTGAAGGTGACTTCCTGGCAAAAGTTATGAAGAAGTAGAGAAGGATAAGGTCGAGGACAAGATCAAGGTCGAGGTTAAGGTTAAGGTTAAGCTTAAGATTGAGGAGAGATATGATTAAAATTCATCCAACTGCAATTGTAGATCCAAAAGCTGTAATTGGAAAAAATTGTGTTATCGGTCCTTTTTGCATTGTCTATGAAAACGTAATAATGGGTGATAATAATGAACTTGTTTCCAGTGTTATCATTGATGGACACACAACAATTGGTGATGGGAATATTTTTTTTCACTCAGCAGTAATCGGAACAGATTGTCAGGATCTTAAATACAAGGGTGAACCAACAAAATTGATAATTGGAAATAATAATACATTCCGAGAATTCTGTACAATAAATAAATCTGCAACAATGGATGAGCCTACACAAATCGGGAGCAACAGCCTTTTTATGGCCTATTCTCACGTTGCTCATAATTGTATTCTCGGTAATAATCTCATTATTGCCAATGCAGTTAATTTTGCGGGGCATATTCAAGTTCATGATAATGTAATAATCGGTGGAATGGTTGCTCTTCATCAGTTTGTAAAAGTAGGAGCTTATGCCTTCATCGGTGGAAAATCCGGCATTAAAAAGGATATCCCTCCTTACACACGTGGAGAAGGATCTCCATATAACGTGAGAGGTTTGAACAGCGTTGGACTTCAAAGACGTGGATTCTCCAATGAGTCTATAAAATCAATAAAAGATGTATATAAATTATTTTATAAATCCGAATTAAATACGAGTCAGGCTATGGAAAAAGCTTTGGAAATTCAAAATCTTACACAAGAGCAAAAAGTATTTCTTGATTTCGTTAAGAACTCTGATAGAGGAATAACTAAATAGATTTTACTTCAAAATATTACAAACGGTGAGACCTTTTCTCACCGTTTTTTTTATTACCTCACCCTACTGCCAGCACCGCCGAAGCTGGCGAAGGCGTGTCACTCTCCTGCTCTATTTATTTTAGGCATGGTTACAGGAGATGCCGTTGAAAGATTAGATTAGGGATTTGCGATGTTTGTAGGATTGATTGCGCTTAATCATCTGTTTGTTTTTCACATTATCAATTAAAAAAGCCCCTCAGTTTTCACCGAAGGGCTTGTTATTTTAAAACTCAAATCGAGTTTTTTCTAATTATTTCTTTTTCCCGCGGGTTCCCATTTTCTTTTCTCTTTTATTAAAGTGTTCAACCATAAGCGGGCTTGCCACAAAGATAGAAGAATAAGTACCAACTATTACTCCAACTAATATTGCAAATGCAAAGTCATGAATAACAGTTCCACCAAAGAGATAAAGACTGAGAACGACCACAAATGTAGTGAGTGAAGTAATGATAGTTCTGCTAAGTGTTTCATTAATACTGTGATTAATTACACTACCATAAGATTCTTTTCTATAAATTTTGAGGTCTTCACGAATTCTGTCAAAAACAACGATTGTATCATTAAGTGAATAACCTACGATAGTGAGAAGAGCCGCCACAATAGAAAGGCTGATCTCTATTCCTAAGAAAGAAAAGATACCAATTGTAATAAGAATATCATGGAAAAGAGCCGCAACAGCAGCGAGACCGAATGTAAATTCGAATCTCCACCATATATAGAGGATAATTCCAAGTAATGCCCAGAATATAGCGAGAATAGCTTTACCTTTAAGTTCTTCACCTATCTTTGGTCCTACTTCTTCCTGAAGACGAATCAGTGTATCAGGATCAACATTATCAGGGAATTGTTTCTTGATAACATCAATAACTTTTGTACTTGTCTTATCTTTCATACCACCCACAACCTGAGTTTTGATAAGAATAAATCGTTTTCCTTCCGCCCCTTTTATTTCTTGAATCTCAGCATCCTGGATGCCGGCATTTGTAAGAGCATCACGAATATCTTGAACCTTAATTATTTGTGCACCTTCTTTTACAGGTGTAAGATCAAGTTCCATAGCTACTCCACCCGTAAAATCAATACTGTATTTTGGACCTTTATTAATTACAAGCGAAACGATCCCTGCAAGAATAACAACTAAAGATATTGCAAATGCAATTCTCCTTTTTCCTATGAAGTCAATTTTTGTTTTTCCAAAAAATCTCATCGTTCCCCCTAAATACTCAATTTATCTTTAGCACTATTTGTTACTAAACCATCAAATATTGCTTTAACCAAAACTATAGAAGCAAACATAGAACCAACTATACCAATTGAAAGTGTCACTGCAAAACCTTTGATCGGTCCTGTTCCGAATTGATACAGAACAAGTGCTGTGATAAGTGTAGTAATGTTAGCATCTAGAATAGTAACCATTGCACGACTGAATCCGCTATCTACAGCAGAACGTACTGTTTTACCCGCTGCAAGATATTCTCTAATTCTTTCAAATATGATAACATTCGCATCAACCGCCATACCAATTGTAAGGATCATACCGGCAATACCAGGCATTGTAAGTGTTCCCTCCAGCATTGTCATCACAGCAATAATAAATGTTACATTAACGATAACAGCGATATCGGCAAATAACCCGGAAAGACCGTAGTAGATCATCATGAACAAGATCACAACAACCATACCGATGAGAGCTGCCAGGATACCTGCTTTGATACTATCAGAACCGAGAGTTGGACCTACCGTTCTTTCTTCAATAATATTTACCGGTGCAGGAAGACTACCGGCATTAAGCACGATAACCATGTCATGACACTCTTCAATTGTAAAATTTCCAGTAATACGAGCTTGACCGTCAGGAATACGGGATTCGATCGTCGGAGCAATAAATACTATGTCATCGAGCATGATCGCAAGTCTTTCACCAATATTCTGTCCCGTGATATTTTTAAACTTCTTAGCACCAGTCTTTTTAAATTCAAGCATGATGTAAGGACCCTTATCTTTTGCAGTATAACCCTGACCAATTCTTGTGATCGCATTGTCAAGAGCATCTCCAGTAATCTCAGCACGTTTGTGCAGAATATAAATATCTCTGGCTGAATACGGATCATTTTTATCCTCTTTCCCTAAAGCAATTTGAAGTCCTGTAGGAACATTTTGTAAGAATTGCGGATCCTTGAGTAATTCCTTAAGTGTAGCAAGATATTTGTATTCAATTTGTAATGGCATACCTTCTTCGGAAGTCGTAAGATCTGTGAAGATCATAGCATTATCATAAGAAGCATCTTCTGCATCTTCTTCAATTCCTAATATATCAACAACTTCTTCGGTATCATTAATGTCAGAAAATTCTTGCAGAATCTCGTAATTCTGGATATTCTCTTGAAGGAATTTGTCCATCGTCTTATATGTTTCCTGCATCTGCTCGGAAGAAGCTACAAATTTGAATTCAAGCATAGCAGTTTTGCCAATAAGGTCTTTAGCTCTACCGGGATCTTTTAATCCAGGCAATTGTATGATGATCCTGTTTGTATTTGCAACTCTTTGAATTAAAGGTTCTGCTACACCGAACTGGTCTATTCTATTTCTAATGATCTCGTAAGCAGTTTTAATAGCATCTTCTCTTTCCTTTTCAGAAAGTTCAGAATTAGTAAAATCAACTTCCAACTGGATTTGAGAACCACCCTGAAGATCTAAACCAAGTTTTAATCGTTTAGTCGTCCAGAATGAAGGTAGGTTTGGAACGACCATCGGCAGGAAGTAGTATGCTGTAACCAGCAGAACTCCAAGTATGATCAAGCCGCGAATTTTTTTGTTCCTCATTATTATGTCTCCTTAATTAATCTATTATCTATCAAATAATTTCAGAAAAATCAAAAACTTCTTTTCTTGTACACCCGTCAAGAGTTTTGTGGTTGATTCTTAAAACCAATATCTTTCTCTTCATGTTGTCCTGGTAGATTGATCTCACCATGTTTTTCTTCAAAATTCTCAATGTTTTGTTGAAGTGTTTTCAAAAATTGTTTTGCGTGTTGCGGGGTTGTCATAATTCTACTGTATATCTTTGCACTTGGTAACCCCGGAACGATTCTTCCGAAATCCAGAATGAACTCGGAAGGTGAATTTGTTATCATACAAAAATTTGAATAAATCCCTTCGCCTACCTGTTCGTCAAGTTTGATATTTAGTTTTTGCTTTTTTGGTTGATTCATTTTATTATCTCCTATTATTTTTTATTTATTAATTATTCAATTTTTCCTTAAGTGCTTTTGCAACGCATTCAGAAATAAAATCACTGGCATCACCACCAAGTGCTACAACTTCCCGAATCATTGTTGAACTTAAGTATAAATATTTATTGTCCGGAACGAAAAAAACTGTTTCCAGTTCTTCACTTAAATTTTTATTCATAAGCGCAAGAGAGAGTTCATATTCAAAATCTGATACTGCTCGTAATCCACGGATCATAATCGTAGCTTTAACCTCTTTTGCAAAATCAACAACCAATCCAGAGAATTTCGTGACTTTAACTTTCTTATTATATGCTACAGATTTTTCACATAGATCACAACGTTCTTCCCAAGAAAATATTGTGTCTTTCCCTGTATGCTCAGCAACAGCTAGAATAATCTTATCAAAAACTTTAGAAGCTTTGGCTAAAACATCAATATGCCCATTTGTAATAGGATCGAATGTTCCAGCGTAAATTGCTATTTTCATTTTACCCTCTCATTAACTTTAAAAATGTTTCTCTCAATTTTACACCTTGTTTAACACTTTCAAAGTTTCTTTCAATTCTTCTTCAGTTGCAACCCTAAAAGAGTCAAGTATTAGAACACGTGAAAGAGACTTTCTCAGGGTCATCTTTCCAAATCTTTTATTTCTTTGGGAATATTTTTGGAAAGATTCTTATATCCGGTCTTTGTAACCAGAATATCATCTTCAATACGTACACCAATTTTCTCTTCCGGGATATAAATGCCCGGTTCTATCGTGATCACAGTCCCCATCTTTAAAACAGAATTACGAGCTCCGATATCGTGAGTGTCCATCCCAAGATGATGACCGACACTATGCATATAGTATTTGCGGTAGTCTTTTTTATCTTTAATCAGTTTTAATTTAATTAGAGATTTCTGTATCAATTCAACTGTTTTTTCGTTCAGTTCTTTCATCCCGATTCCGGGTTTAACCATTGTTATGATCTTTTTATTAATTTTTAAAACTTCGGAATAAACTTCTTTCTGTCGTTTGGTGAATTTTCCTGAAACAGGAAATGTTCTGGAAATATCAGCACTATAATTATTATGTGCTGCACCAACATCCAGAAGCACCATTTCATCTTTTCCTATCCTGGAATTATTCTGCTCATAATGTAGAGTTGCCGCATTGCCACCTGCTGCAATAATTGATTTGAATCCCATATGCCGAAGTCCTTTTCGGGTAACTTCAAATTGTAGGATCGCTTCCAATTCATATTCCATCATTCCAGGTTTCGCTTTTTTAATTATACTTTTAATTCCATTTCCGGTAATATCGATAGCTTTTTGAAGCTGTATAATTTCCCATTTTTCCTTAATTGTTCTGAGAGGAAGTACTATTTCTGATATGTCATCAAACTGCAGTTTTGGGAATCTATCTCTAATTTGCTTAATGAAGTCCTGTTGCTTATTTAAATTTGTATTAATAGATGTTTGAATACCATTTATAAAACACTTTGTTTTGTCCAATAATGCCAAACTTATAATTCTATCAAACTCATCAAGGTATGATATTTTTTCAATACCACTTTTTTGCTTTACTTCTTCGATTGTTAGCTTTTTGCCTTCCCACACTTCTCTTTTGGGAATTCCTCGTTCGATAAAAAGCATAAAAATCTGCTTTTCTTTTTCTTTACTCAATATAAGAACAGCATTTGGAATTTCTAATCCGGTTAAATATAAAAAGTTATTGTTTTGCAAAAAATAGCGAGGATAATCCGGCATTGAAGAAGAAAAAACAATAATCAGTTCCTTTTCTTTCAATTGTTTGACCAAACCTTTTCTACGATCAATTAAAAGTTTTAAATCCATCAATTATCTCCTATAATTAATTTACCATAAGTACCATCAAAACCAGGTGGTTGGAATATGAAATCACCTTTCTTGACTGCTAAAATCTGGTTGATAGTTTTTGGGTCGATTCTTTTGTCAAGCATAACTTGAATGCTATCTGATTGCCATAAAGCGATTTCCGAGGGAAAAATGCTCATAATGATATCGAAAAGTTTTCTCACTTTATTCGATGTAATGCTTTTTAGGTTTTGTGAGGTTGCAATAACTTCGATAAGTGGTATGAGATGCATGAATTTACGGAAAATTGGAATGATAGAATTATCCTGCAATTGAATGCTTCGCTCTCTTACTCCCAGATTCATCTTCTTATTACAGACCGGACAGATCAATTCTCGAGGTAATTCATCTGCAAAGATCATTTCATGGGAATGCCCTTTTCTATCTGCTCTATGTCCTGTTAGAAAATACCTGCCCTCTGCCGGATTGAATTCTGCCGTCATTATTACTTTGTTCTGTCTTATAGCATTAATTATACTTTTGAAATTAACTTGATCTACATCAAGGACAGTAAATTCTCTACCGATCCTGTTCAAGGCAGCACTGTGGCAATCACTATTAGAAATAAATGTAAGATTTGATAGATCTGGAATTTTCTCTAACATATGTGGATCTGCACTTAAACCGGTTTCGATTGCTCTAATTTTAGGAAGAAATTTTCCATAAAATTCACTCAATTCATCAAGATCGTTCTTACTCCCAAAGATACCGTCTGGTGTCATCACATGAGCCGGAATAATTTCGATCAGCGGATGAATATTTGATATTTCAAAAAGTTGATCTTCCAATTCTTTTTGTGTATCACTGGTAATAAATGGTCTGCCAATTGTATTCTTCATTCCCCATTTAGTCATCAATGATTGCATCTTACGTATCGATTCAAAATCCGTAAAAAGTATAATGTGATGAGCAATTGTTTTATTTCTTTTATGAACTAATTTTGTAGAGAAGATAACTTCCGTTTGTAAAAGAAATTTACTGTCATCTTTTGGAAGAGCAAATAACCCCTCACTCACTTCCATTAATTCTTGTTTTAGCTCTTCAGTTCTGGGTGGAAAAATGCAATCACCAGTTCCAAAAACATCGATCCCTTTCAGTTTCATCGTTTTGGAAACTGAGGTAAGTTCAATTTGTCCCACACCTCCGGCATATCCTGAATGTGAATGAAGATCAACTGCTAATTTCATTTGAGTTCCTCTTTGTAAGAATATTTAGCAGCGAACAATTGCGAACAAACGCAAACAAAAAAACCATAAGTAATCTTTTCTTCATTTTAAATATGTAATTTTCTTTACATATTTTTGTTTTGAATTGGAAATCTTAATTAAATAGATTCCCGATGTTTGAGCTTCACAATTCCACAAAACAGAGCCAACAGTAGGCAGATTCATTCTCGAAAAAACCTTTTGCCCTTTGATATTATAGATCTCCAGCATTATCTGTTCGTTTTGATCACAGCTTAATTGAAATGAAATGTTTGTAGAAGAATTAAAAGGATTCGGGTATACGTTTAATATTTTATTCGTATTTGATAATTCGTAATTATCTGCACTATTAACTCCATCCCACCAAGTGTAAACAATATATGGACATTCATATAAATAACCATTTCCAGATGTAAATCTTAAACCATCACCATATTGATCCCAGTCGTTGTTAACCATGAAGCGAAGACGGTATTGTGTTTTATCTCTGTTTGTACTGTAATCTTCTTGTATGCTAGATGTTACTTCCAGGTTTTTAAATTCATCTATTGCATTATCACTGATAACACCGATATTCGAGTTAAGTGTTTGAGGATCACTGGGATCACCAGCTGTCCAATCATCAGGAGTGAGCTGATTACCATAATTAATATGATCTACAATACAACCTGTAGTATCAGGTGGTGGATT
>DAOUTP010000114.1 GCA_030626645.1 Candidatus Cloacimonadota bacterium | reverse complement strand
TGCTGAGGAATCTGTATTAATAAATGAGGCAACTGTAGGTGTTCTGGGATGGGGTGATGATCCACTCGGTAAAAAGCTGGGATTTGGAGCCAATCTGGATGGAACAGCAAATTTGAATACAAAAGTGATAGGTGTCATCAAAGACTTTCATTATGCTTCACTGCATAATCAAATTGATCCACTCTTGATAATGCTATCCAATGATCCTCAACGTAATATCTGTTTACGGATCCGACAGGAGAACATAGGGAGGACATTGGAATTCATTGAAGAAAAATGGAACGAGTTCTGCCCCACCTTCCCATTTGAATACACCTTCCTGGATGACAACCTTAATGAGCAATATGTAGCTGAACAGAAGATCGGGCGAGTTTTCACATATTTCTCAATACTTTGCATTTTCATTGCTTGTCTTGGTCTATTCGGTTTGGCATCATACACAGCTGAACAGAGAACAAAAGAGATCAGTATTCGCAAAGTAATGGGAGCATCTGTTTCGAATATTGTTTTTATTCTATCCAAGGAATTCTCAATCTGGGTGATACTGGCTAATATCATTGCGTGGCCGCTTGCTTATTTGGCTTTGAAAAAGTGGTTGGAAAACTTCGCATACTCAGTGAATATTTCATTTTTCAACTTTATTTGTGCCGGTATAGTTGCTCTTATTATTGCACTGGTCACAGTTAGTTTTAGAGCTTTTAAAGCAGCTCAAACCAATCCGGCAGATGCGCTTAAATACGAATAGAGGAAATTATGTTTAAAAATTATTTGAAAATTGCTTTCAGAAACCTAATGAGAAAAAAATTCTATTCCACAATTAATATTATTGGTCTTTCAATAGGAATTACATGCAGTTTTCTTATCTTTCTTTTCATTCAATCTGAACTTTCGTATGATAAACATTATGAAAATGCAGATAACATCTACAGATTGGGAGTAGAATATAATATCGGTGGGAAGATAGATCGGTATTGCAATATTCCCAGACCGATTGCTCCAAATTTGAAAGAAATATATCCAGAAATTGTTGAATATACCCGTCTTTGTGGGGTACCCACCCTGAATATTCATAAGGCTGTTATTGAATTTGAAGGGAATAAATTTAGTTGTGATAAAATTTTTGCAGCAGATTCCACATTCTTTCAAGTATTCAGTAATGAATTTATTACAGGCAATCCCGAGACCGCTCTTAACCAGCCGAATTCAATAGTTTTAACCGAGAGTTTAGCAAAAAAGATTTTTGGAAATCAAGAACCTCTTGGAAAAACGGTTAAAATTGATAATGATTACGAAATGATTGTAGCCGCAGTGATCAAAGATATCCCTGGAAAAACTCACATGGAATATGAAGCAATAGTTCCCTGGAATGTAGCTTACAGAGAGGGGGAAGAAAATATCTGGTATGGTTGGCATGTTTATACTTATGTTAAGTTTCCCGATAATTATGATATAACAGAATTTGAAGCTAAATTTCCGGAATTTTATGAAAAATATATGATTGAAACATTTGAAAGATCAGATGGTACTTGTAAAATTATCCTTCAACCGCTTAAGTCCATTCATCTTACTTCTGATCTAACATGGGAAGCATATCCAAACGGAAACATTATGAACATTTACATCTTTTCAATCATTGCTGTATTCTTATTGGTTATTGCCTGTATTAATTACATGAATTTAGCCACAGCAAGATCGGCATATAGAGGTCGAGAAGTAGGTTTGAGAAAGGTTTTTGGTTCCTATAGATCATCCCTGATCTGGCAGTTTATTACAGAATCAATTATAATAGCATTGTTGGCAACGATTGTGGCTATTGGTCTAGCAGAATTAGTATTACCTTTATTTAATAATCTACTCATTAATCATGTGGAAATAAATTTCATGAAAAATCCCGTACATATTTTTGGTTTATTGGGTTTGGCCATATTCATTGGTTTCTTTGCAGGGATATATCCTGCCTTTTACTTATCTGCTTTTGTGCCCATTAAAGTAATAAAAGGAAATCTTGCAAAGGGTTTAAAGGGTGCTTCTCTTAGAAAAATATTAATAGTTGTTCAGTTCAGTATTTCAATTGCATTAATAATTGGAACTCTAATAGTATTACAGCAAATTGATTTTGCAAAAAATAAAGATTTGGGTTTCGATAAAGAAAACATTATGGTCATTTCCATTAAGGATACGTTAGTAGATAAACAAATTCAAGTAATAAAAGAAGAATTTCTTTCCAACCCAAATATAACAGCTGTAGCTGCATCGTACAATCTACCGGGAATTGAATTGAATCATACAACTGTTTCTGCTGAAAATAATGAGGGTGGTTTCGATCCTGTTGGATGTCAATTCATGCAGATTGATTATGATTTTGTAGATTTACTGAATATGAAGATTATTGAAGGAAGAAATTTTAATAGAAATAAGGACAGCTCTGTTTATGATGGAATTTTAATTAACGAAGCTGCAATTAGAAAATTTGGCTGGAAGGAAAATGTCCTCGAAAAAGGGATTTCTTTTGGTCACAATTCAGAAGGAAATCTGGTTAAACTAAATGTTCTCGGTGTTATCAAAAATTTTCATGTTGGATCTCTGCACAATATCATTCAACCTATAGTTATTTTTTTGGTTCCTGATGAAGGTGATGTTTTTTATAGGAGACAAAAACGACTTTTTATTCGATTAAAGAATGAAAATGTATTTGAAACTGTTAAACACATTAGAACTGAATGGAGTAGGATCGATCCCAATAATCCCATAGATTATGTATTCCTGGATGAAAATTATGATAAACTTTATAAAGCTGAAGAAAAACTCATAAACCTATTCAGTTATTTCTCATTTATTACAGTGTTCATTGCATGTCTCGGACTTTTGGGTTTGGCTTCCTTTACTGCTGAGCAACGTACAAAAGAAATCGGAATTAGAAAGGTTTTGGGAGCTTCGGTTTCTAATATAACTATTTTACTTTCTAAAGAATTCATCAAATGGATACTCATTGCAAACATAATTGCTTGGCCTGTAGCATTTTATGCGATGAGCAAGTGGCTTCAGAATTTTGCCTATCGTATTCATATTGGTTTAGGAATTTTTATCCTTTCAGGAATTATAGCAATGCTGATTGCAATATTCACGGTCAGTTATCAAGCAATTAAAGCAGCGAATTCAAATCCGGTGGAAGCATTGAAATATGAATAAACCTTGCGAATGGTTTAAAATAGGAGAAACTATGTTAAGTATAAAAGGTGCATTTAAGTATTATTCAAACAATTTTGTAAAAACTTATGTTTTAAGAGATGTAGATCTCGATGTAAAAGAAGGTGAATTCGTAACAATTATGGGACCATCCGGCGCAGGAAAATCCACGCTACTTTATATTATGGGAATGTTGGAAACACTGGATGATGGTGAATTCTATTATAAGGAAAATCCCGTTCACAAATTTAATGAAAAAAAGAGAACTGAACTTCACAAACATGAGATCGGGTTTGTCTTTCAGCAATATCATCTTATTGATGAACTCACAGTATACGAAAATATCGAAATGCCTCTATTGTATCAGAAGATCAAAAATTCTGAGCGGAAATCAATGGTCTGCGATATCCTGGATAAATTCAATATAGTTGGCAAAAAAGACCTCTTTCCGAATCAACTTTCGGGTGGTCAACAGCAATTGGTAGGAATAGCTCGTGCAATTATTGGAAAACCAAGTTTGCTTCTAGCTGATGAACCCACTGGAAACCTGAACTCAACTCAGGGAAAAGAAATAATGGAGTTATTTAAGAAACTTAATGAAGAAGGAACAACAATTATTCAGGTTACTCACTCCGAAGAAAAAGCAGCTTATGGAAATCGAATTGTAAATTTATTAGATGGAAGAATTGATCTAAAGTGATTAAAGGAGATTTATTATGTTTTTTAAATACAATGTAGCATTTATTACCTTAATTCTTATTGTAATTTCACCATTATTTTCTACAGAGATCCATGATGCTGTTCAAGAAGGAAACTTAGCAAGAGTTAAGGAATTGATCGAAGTTGATAATACAAATCTCGATATTGAAGATGATCGTATGTTCACACCACTGAATTGGGCTGTTACAAGTGGTCATCTAGAAATATTCATGTATCTGTTAAATTTGGGAGCCGATATTAATACTGTTGATATTGATGGCAGCAATTTATTGATCAACGCTACTGGTGGCGGTAACTTAGATATTGTTAAATTTCTCATTGAGGAAAAAGGTTTTGATGTAAATTTTGTAGATAATAACGGTTTTACTCCTTTCCATTCCGGAGCCGGCTCGGGAAATGTTGAATTATTAAAATACCTGATAGATAAAGGAGCAAATATTCATACTACTACCAATATCGGAGCTATTCCGATGGTCAATGCTGTTTTTTCTGACAGCCTGGCTGCAGTTGAGTATCTTTTTGAACTTGGTTGTGAGTATGATGTCCCCAACCAATGGAACGTATATCCTGTGCATTACGCAGCCTATAAAGGTAATATTGATGTAATGAAAAATTTTATGGAAAGAGATGTTGATATCTACAAAGTAACTATGAACCGTGAAACACCATTCTTCTGGGCTGTTGTCGGCAGAAGATTTGCCATGGCTGATTTTCTTTTAGAAAATGGAGTAGATATCAATACAAAAGTTATTGGTGGAGTTACTGCTTTGCACAGCGCCTATAAACTCCGCATGGAAAGTCTTGAATATCTTCTGGAAAAAGGTGCTGATATTACAGCTATTGATTCAATCGGCAATACTGTTCTTCATACTGCAGTCTGGTCCCAGCGAGATGAGATCGTTTTGAAACTCATCGAAAATGGCGTGGATGTTAATGCAGTAAACCATAATGGAGCGACAGCACTTGTTAACGCCTGCAATCGAGATAGCCTGGATGTAATACAAGTCCTATTGGATAATGGTGCAACTTTAGAAGTTGGAGAATGTAATGGTGAAGATGGATGTATTACAGCTCCAAGATCGCCTTTGTGTGTAGCTGTTAACATGGGTAAAACCGATTTTGTAGATTTACTGTTAAACTACAATGCCGAAGTAAATATGAAAGATCCAAATTTTGGAAGAACACCATTACATACTGCTGCAATTCGTGGAAATCTTGATATTTTGAATATGCTGATAGATAAAGGGGCAGAGATAAATGCTAAGGATTGTTTCAATAAAACACCCCTCTATTATGCAAACATCTATGAAAATAGTAATGTAGCAAAAATATTAGCTGCAAATAATGGAAAATGCGGAAAGATCGCCAAAAAATACAGACAAGATCTTTTGCAGCAGAATTTGAAAGATGATGAAGCTGTTGTTTGGTTCACTAATCATTCAGGTTGGGTCTTTAAAACAGCAAATAATCTGCTGATAGTTGATTATTGGAGTCATGGAAACCAACCTGAGAAACCATGTCTTGCTAATGGTTGGATCGATCCGGAAGAGATCAAAGATTTCAATGTAACAGTTCTTGTTTCTCATGAACATGCCGATCATTATGATCCAGTAATTTGGGAATGGCGGGAAACGATTCCCAATATCCGTTATATTTTAGGAATGGATGCACCGGGTCAAGAAGGTTATGATCTTATCCAGCCACGCACTACAATGAAATATGACAATTTGGAAATAACTGCTTTCGAATCAAATGATTCAGGAGTTGGTTTTGTAATAGTTTCGGATGGAGTTACAATTTTCCATCCTGGTGATCATGCTAACGAAACCAGAGATTTTTCCGGTACCTACTGGCCGGAGATCGAATATGTGAAAGCTAATTTTCCCGATATAAATATTGCCATGATGCCGATTAGAGGTTGCGGACTTCCCGATGTAGAATCTGTGAGATTGGGAGTGATCCGCACATTGGAAGAATTGAAACCGAATGTATTTTTACCCATGCATTCTACAGATGATGGATTCCAATATCGCAATTTTAATGAAAACCTATTAGAAGAAGGTATCAAAAAAACTAAATTGTATTATCCGTTGGATAAAGGTGATCGCTTTCTCTACAGGAAAGGAAAGTTAAAATAGATAACCATGTTCGGTAACAGGTCAAGTTGCCCTACTCCATCCTTCTTGGCTTGTTATCATTCGCTCATAAAAGAGGAAATATGTTAAAAAATTATTTGAATGTAGCAATTAGAAATATTAGCCGTCAAAAATTCTATTCAATTCTAAATGTATTAGGTTTAGCTGTGGGAATAACCTGCAGTTTACTGATTCTATTATATATTCAAACTGAACTGAGTTACG
>DAOUTP010000338.1 GCA_030626645.1 Candidatus Cloacimonadota bacterium | reverse complement strand
GGAAGACATCTACATCAAACTTTCCGAAACAAAAGGAATTTATCAGACTATCATTTTTGAATATCCAAACTCACTTCGAGAAACGGTTTTATCACAACTCAGGAACGTAGAAGGCTTTGATTCAGAAAATATTCGATCTTTACCATCTTCACCTTTCAATGCCAATATCAAAGAAAATCTTAAAAACAATCAATTAGCAAAAATACGCATCCAGGAACTGATAAACAAAACTACTTCTCCAAACGGAGTAGCAGAATTTCGCATTCAACTGGATAAAGCACAAGCTACCATCGATAGCTTAATGAACCAGAACATAATTCAAAAACATAATGAAAAATATGATATAATAATGATAACATCTACTAAACAAACCGATAGTAGTACCAATCTTAAACAAAGTGTTAAGACTTTTATTTTATCCACATCTGTGGTGCTGTTGATACTTATCATAGGTCTTATATTTGTCTATTACATTACTATTCTTTTAACAAAACTGATGGCTGCAATGGGCATAAAAACTGCCAGATCTTCTACAGGAAGTTATAACTATAATTACAAACGCAAGGGTTATGGAAGAAAAATAAAACGTATTTATAAAGATGAAGATGGAAAAACAGTAAAAAAAGAATAAAATTGGGAGTAAATTATGTCAGAAATATTTGCGATATACGGAAGAGAGATTCTCGATTCAAGAGGAAATCCCACCATAGAAGTTGATGTTCAACTGGAAACGGGAATAATTGGACGGGCAGCTATTCCCAGCGGTGCTTCCACCGGCGAACATGAAGCTGTAGAACTGAGGGATGGTGATAATGAACGCTACCTGGGAAAGGGCGTTCTGAATGCTGTGAAGAATGTGAATGAGATAATTGCACCCGAACTTATCGGTCAGGAAGTGGCAGAACAGGCAGAGATAGACCGTGTAATGCTGGAACTGGACGGCACACCCAACAAATCCAAATTAGGTGCTAACGCTATTTTAGGTGTATCGCTGGCTGTAGCCAGAGCTGCTGCAGAAGAACAGGAACTTCCACTTTACCGCTACATTGGCGGAACAAATGCCAAGTTACTTCCCGTTCCAATGGCGAATATCTTAAATGGTGGAAAACACGCCGATAATAACGTTGACCTGCAGGAATTCATGATCATGCCGCTTGGTGCAAAAAGCTTTAAGCAAGCGCTGCAAATGAATGCCGAAATCTTTCATACACTTAAAACCCTTCTTAAAAAGGAAGGGCATTCCACAGGCGTGGGAGATGAAGGCGGGTTTGCACCCAACCTGAAGTCGAATGAAGAAGCTCTGAAAATTATAATGAAAGCCATTAAGCAAGCGGATTACCGTCCTGGTAAAGATATCTACATTGCTCTCGATCCTGCTTCCAGTGAGTTCTTTGAAAATGGAAAATACCAACTGAAAGCAGAAAATGCTGCTCTTTCTTCTGCCGAAATGGTGGATTATTATGCAAGATTGATTGAGAAGTATCCCATCATCTCAATTGAAGACGGGCTGGCAGAAGATGACTGGAAAGGCTGGAAACTGATGACCGAAAAGCTGGGGAATAAAATCCAGATAGTGGGAGACGATCTGTTTGTTACAAACGTAAATAGGTTGCAGCGCGGTATAGATGAAAAGAGTGCTAATTCCATCCTGATAAAACTGAACCAGATAGGTACACTCACCGAAACGCTGGATACTATCGAACTGGCTAAAAGCAATAATTTCACTACTGTTATTTCGCACCGCAGCGGAGAGACCTGTGATACCTTTATTGCTGACCTGGCTGTAGCCGTAAATGCAGGTCAGATCAAGTCAGGCTCCATCTGCCGGAGTGAAAGAATTGCCAAATACAACCAGCTTCTGCGCATCGAAGACGAATTAGGCAGTTCCGCTAGGTTCATCGGTAAAGAGGTGTTCTTTAATTTGAAATAATATTATAGAATCTTGTCTCCAAGCCTCAGCTTGGAGACATAGCTGTTATCCGTTCTCAAGTTAGGACCGGGGAACGAAAAATGCAAACCCGGAGGTAGCATGAAAAAAATATTTCTATTCATC
>DAOUTP010000359.1 GCA_030626645.1 Candidatus Cloacimonadota bacterium | reverse complement strand
TCTTCTATATGCTCCGATATTATTTTATAAATTTCTCTATACTTTTCAGTTAAAAAGTAACTCAAATCTATCTCTTGCGCAACTTTTTTATGTAATGATGGATTATTAATAATAAGTAATATTATATCTCGTTCTTCTCTAAATTGTTCTGTTTTTAGAACTTCTGTAACCTCTGCCTCTTTTTTAAATGTTCTTCTTTTTTTTCTTATCTTGGAAGATACAGCATGCACGGACAGTCCAAATGTTTCTGCAATGTCCTGAATTAAGAGTTCCTGAGCAACTTCATCTTCTATTTCATTAAGTATATCAAACAGAACAGAAAGCTTACCTTTTTTATCAACACCAATAACTTCATCATCTTTCAGGAATTCAGTAAGAGATTTTGCATTATCTATCATTTCCTGCATACTGGTTGCACCATTATTCCTGATGTAGCTGTCAGGATCCTCCGTCTCAGGTAATCCGACAATTTTCACATTACACCCTTTACCCAATATCTTTCCGGCAACACGAACAGCAGCTTTTCTACCAGAACTATCTCCATCATATAACATATAAATATTTTCAGTGAATCTACTTAATATACTGATTTGTGAATCGGTTAGTGCTGTACCCAAAGAAGCAACAGAATTTGTAAAACCATTCTCATAAAGTCTCAGAAAATCAGTATATCCTTCACAGATCAAAACATGATCTTTTTTGGATATTGTATATTTAGTATCAAAAAGACCATAAAGTTCATTTCCTTTTGTGTAGATGTCTGTTGTTGGTGAATTTACATATTTTCCACCCGATTGACTATCGTGTAATTTTCTTCCACCAAAAGCTACCACTTTTCCAGCAGATGAATGGATCGGGAACATTATCCTCTCACGGAACAGATCATTATTATTGGAAGTGAATAACCCTGTATTCGTAAGGATTTTTTCATTAATACTATTTTTAAGCAGATAATTACGTAATCCACCGTAAGAATTCAGAGCAAATCCTAATTTGAATTTTTTTATAGTTTCGTCCTTTATATCTCGCTCTGCCAGATATTCCAAGACACTACCGCCATGCTCTATTAAATTTTTGTAGAAGTATCCAGTTGCAAGTTCATATATCTTGTAGATCAAATCTCGCTTAGAATCTTTACCTTTGCTCTGCATTGTCTGTTTCACAGTTATGCCGGCACGTGCTGCAAGTTTTTTTAAAGCTTCCGGGAATGATATTTTCTCAAATTCCTGTACATATGTAATAACATTTCCACCTTTCCCACAACCGAAGCATTTGTATATCTGCTTTTTAGGACTCACGATAAATGATGCTGTTTTTTCGTCATGGAACGGACAACGAGCCTTGAAGTTACTGCCCGTTTTCTTAAGAGGAATATAACTGCTGATAACATCAACAATATCATTTCTTTCAATAATTTCATCGATAACATGCTGATCCATTATTTCTCCCCTATTCCTTGATCTTAACTACTGTCACACCACTTCCGCCTGCTTCCGGTGGTGGTGAAAAAAATTCTTCTGTATTTTTATTTGTACTAAGGTAATTTCTAACTTTTGCACGCAAAGCTCCCGTTCCTTTTCCGTGTACTATACGTATCAGGGGAAGTCCGCTTACAACTGCGTCATCAATGAAAGTCTCAATTTTCGGCAAAGCCTCTTCAAATCTATATCCAAGTATTTTCAATTCAAATTTTGCATCATGCTTTGGAACGCTGATATGTTTCTTCGTATTTGATCTTTTCACTTTTTTTTCTGTAATTAGATAGATTCGTTCTGAAGTTGTATTTAGGAAAATCCCGTCCATATCAACCTTGATATTCTTCCCTGAGATCTCGGTAATTTCACCTTCCATCTCCATCTCTTTAAGCCAAACCTTCATTCCGATCTTTGGTTCACTAACTGATTCACGTGAAATTTC
>DAOUTP010000184.1 GCA_030626645.1 Candidatus Cloacimonadota bacterium | reverse complement strand
TTTCCTCATCGGATTAGGAAATATGCTAATTTATTTATGTGTAAAATAGGATTTAACAATGAATAGAAATCACGTAATTATTATTTTAATACTAATTGTAATCGTTTTGATATTCTACCCTGTTATAAATAGCAATAGGGAATTGAAAGAGAGCTTGGAAACTGAAGTCGTTTCGGAAGATACTTTATATAAAAGAGAAATTGATAAAAACATTAAAACAGATGAAATCTATTCCTCAAGAAGGAATGCAATAACAGATGCTGCGGAGAGCATTGAACCTGCAGTAGTCAGTGTTAACGTTATCAAAACGCAAATTGTAAAACGCCGACGCAGTCTCTTTTTTGGTTATTACGATGAAGTTCCCTATAGTATTCAGGGAATTGGTTCCGGTGTAATATTTTCTCCTGATGGATTCATTATTACAAATGCTCATGTTGTGGAAGGAGCAACCGAAATAAAGGTTATTCTCACCGATACAAGACAATATGATGCAAAGGTAATTGGGATTGATACAAGTCATGATATTGCTGTTATCAAAATTGAAGGAGAGGATCTTCCATTCGCAAAATTCGGCGATTCAGATGATCTTATTATTGGGGAATGGGCGATAGCACTTGGGAATCCGTATGGCTTTTTGATCAAAGATAGTAAACCAAGTGTATCAGTTGGAGTAATTTCAGCAATAAATAGAGATTTTGCTGAGAACAAAGATGGTAAGATCTACCGTCACATGGTACAAACCGATGCTGCTATTAACCAGGGGAATAGCGGAGGTCCACTCGTAAATATTTATGGAGAGATTATTGGTATTAATACATTCATATTCTCTGAATCGGGTGGAAATATCGGTATAGGTTTTGCAATACCCATAAACGCTGTAAAAAAATCTGCTCGTGAATTAATTGAATTTGGGAAAATACGCCAGATCTGGTTTGGGTTTAAGGTTCAGGAACTTAATCCGCTCATTGCTTCCCACCTAAAACTAAAAAGTCTTGACGGGGTTATCGTAAATTATATTCAAAGTAAAAGCCCCGCAGCTATAGCAGGTTTAAAAGAGGGAGACATTGTGAAAGATATCAACGGGAATACTATTAAAGATACCCGTGATGCAGAACTTGCAGTATCAGATATAGCAGTCGGAGATCAAATTGAGATCGGAATTTTACGTGAGGGTAAAGCACAAAAACTTCATTTAAAAGCAGTAGAATATAAATAATTAAAAAATAAAGTGCAAATTGAAAATGCACAATACAGGAGAAGTAATGAGAAGATTCTTAAGCAGTTTGGTGATCATTTTACTGATTGTTTTTATCAGCAGTTGCAATGTTTCTAAGGATAAGAAAGGTAGATCGAAATTTGGTGGGAAAGCTAAGCATCATATAGTTGAACTTGGAACTATAGTTATCAAACTTGAAGAAACAGGAGAGATCCAACCAATTAGAGAAATAGAACAAAAATCGCAGGTAAGTGGAGAGCTGTTTAAATTCTATGTGGAAGAAGGAGATTATGTTAATAAAGGGGATGTTATAGCAGAAATTATACCAGATTATAACCAGGCTGAAGCTATATTAAGAGTAAATAGTAATTTGAAACTTGCTGAGATAGAATTGGAAAATGCTAAAGAAAAGTATAATAAAAGAAAAGCTCTTTTTGCAGAGAATTATATCTCAGAAACTGAATTGGATATTTACAAAGATGCATATACCACTGCTCAAATAAATTATAATTCTGCATTTCAGCAATATGAACTTGTAAAAGAAATTGAATCAGATGATAATTTATCGAAATTATTTTCGACAGCTTCCGGTACAATTATTCAACAACCTGTAGAAGAGGGTGAAATGGTTGTTTCCAGCTCAGGATCTTATTCTGCGGGTACGGTAATTCTTAAACTTGCTGATCTTAGCAGGATGATCGTTAATACCAAGATCAATGAAGTTGATATCTCTAAGATCGATGTAGGAATGAATGTTAATATTCAAGTCGATGCCTATCCTTATGATAATTTTAATGGTGAAATTACAAAAATTGCTGCAATGGCTATAGACTATAATAATGTAAAAGTTTTTCCGGTTGAAATTGAACTGGAAAAAGTTGATAAAAGATTAAAGCCCGGAATGACAGCCAATATTACAATAATCGGTGAAGAAAGAAAAGATATTGTTGTAATTCCAATTCGCTGCATATTTTCTGATGATGATGGGAATGACATAGTTTATCAAGTAATAAATGATTCAATTGGAACTGGCAATGTTGTAAAAACCGGGATTAATAATTTCCAGCAAGTTGAAATAATTGAAGGAATAGCTGTTGGTGATACGATCTCAACAAAAGAACCTGAATCAGAAAAAGATGATGAAATGAGTATCAAGTTCGATTAATCATTTCACAATTCACTTTTTCATAGTTTTTTGTTCATGTTGATCTGTGAAGATCTCGGGAGGATGATCATGCTGCGTAAAACTGCTTTAGTATTTTGCACATTATTTATTTTCTATTATGTCAATGCCCAAGACTTAATAGAAACTGTAGATCTTGTTAAAACAGATGATAATGTGATAAATATTTATCAGAATGAAAATACAGGTGAGATATTCAGGCACTATTCAAATAGAATAGATTCATCTGTATTAGATTTGGGGATAGCGAATGATCTACTTGCAGAAAATGTTCAGGAAGGTATAATATGGGAAAAAGGCAAAAAAATTCCATTTTCTAAGGGTGAACATTTCCTGGCTACTAACAATGATTTCATTTTAACTGTAAAAAATATCTGGGATAATGAAAAAGAAATATTTGTTAATGAAGTAAGAAGATATATGATAATTCAAAGATCTCTTCTTGAATCTGAAGAAAAACTTCATATTTCAAAAAATAACAATATATTAATGCTTACTAATGGAAATTTCATTATTTCAAATTATTATGACAATTATGGAACTGAGTTTAAGTTATATTCTAACAAAATGGAATTGTTGGAATCATACAAACCTTTCATGTTGGGATTTAGTAATATTCAATTCGCAGAAAATAACAATATTCTCATCGCTGTGATCTATCCAACAAGAACACATCGAAGCGAGAAGATAAAAATGTTATATATAAATACACAGAATGGGCATTTATTGCGTGAAAAGGAGATCTATAATAATTTCTCTACATCAAAGATATTTGCAATAAATGATCTTTTCATTTTGCACGGTGCTGGTTGGTTTAATGCATTCACAGCAGATGGTAAATTGAAATGGGATAGAACTTTTGATAATCCTGTATCTGTATTCGAAGGTGATAAAGGGAATTATATCTACGTTGCAACTGTAGATAAAATATACTGTCTTAAAAAGAAGAATGGAAGCATAAAATGGTCAGAAAAGATTTCCAAATATTATGAACTGAATTTAAGTAAAATGTTGGAAAGAGTTGTAGATATTGATGTGGTTCCACTTGGGATCTACAGCTTATATAATGGTGCTGAGATCGGTGTAATTATCGGACAGACAAAAGGTACACTTGGTAAAAGCAATTTGAATCATCAAATTATTCTATTCAGGTTAGATAAAAATGGCGATTTACTAGGTCAAATAGATCTTGCAGCAAAGAGTGAAATCGTTAATTTGAAATCGATCAACGATACCTTTAAAATAATTACAGATAACTATGTAAAAACTTATTCAAAGTAGTTTTGTAATATTTAAAATTTATAATAATTTCTTTAACATGCCAGTACTTCTATCAACAATATTCATTTCAATCTCTGCTTCTGTTAGTAATTCCTGAGCAAGTTTATCCTCATACGGTTCAGTTATATAAATAGTTTTGATTTCAGCATTAATTAGTATTTTAGAGCATATAACACAAGGCTGATTAGTGCAATAAAGAGAAGCACCGCGGATAGATGTTCCATTAATTGCAGCTTGTATGACTGCATTTTGCTCAGCATGAACTCCACGACACAATTCATGTCTT
The DNA here is from genome assembly GCA_030626645.1 of Candidatus Cloacimonadota bacterium. Lineage (GTDB taxonomy): Bacteria > Cloacimonadota > Cloacimonadia > Cloacimonadales > TCS61 > Tenebribacter. The sequence goes on along the minus strand of DAOUTP010000184.1, from coordinate 47 downwards.
TCACCGGAAGGAACATTTAATTGTTCGCGAAGACATCCAGTAATTGC
>DAOUTP010000048.1 GCA_030626645.1 Candidatus Cloacimonadota bacterium | reverse complement strand
CAGGGATGATAATGGTAAATCAGTTTCAAGTGGGATATATTTCTATAAACTAAAAACAGGAAATTATGAGAAAACTAAAAGGATGGTTTTATTAAGTAAACTTCTAATTTCGTTCAAAAATTCTGTTCGAGCATAATACTAAAACAAAGGATAGGTACTCCCAAAGCTTGGGTGCTACCTTTATTCTATATAAAAAGGGTGTTAAGCTCATACTACAGGCTTATAGACAGCCGATAATCATAAATTAATGATAATACTGCTTATTCATGCTTATCGTTTGTAATAGCATTGTTAGAATCAATGTGATTTCTGTAGATTAAGAAGATTTTGATACCACTTAAAAAGGAAGGGGAGTGTAAAAAACTCCCTTTTTATTAAATACCATCAAATACGATTATATTTGACACACAAGTTACTAATTTTTGGATATTGATGCTTTAGTTTTGCAACACATTTATTGGAACAGGGAGAAGACTTGCGATACATACAGAAACTATTAGGTCACAGAAGTTCAAAAGCAACAGAAATCTATACACATATAACTAAACAGGGTATTGGGAATATTAAAAATCCTTTAGATGATCTGGATATCGAGGATAAAGAATGAATGTCTACCATAACCACAAAAAATAAGTTATTGTAGACATTTTTAGTATATCTATAGGTTAGTTATGTACAACAAAAAATTAGACGTGGCGTACATATGTTAGTGGCAAGAAAATAGTCAAATAAAAAACTTGTAATTTTGAGTTATGTGTAGGAGGAAAAATATGAATTTTGAAACTAAAATGTTATTTAAATTCTTTTCATTGATATTTTTATTATTTCTAAACTCTTTAATATATGCCCAGAATGTTAACGAACAAACATCGCAAGATAGTGTTGATGTTCAAAAAAAACAAATTCAAAATCAAGATTTTATTAATAAGGATATCTTTGGAAATCCAATTTCAGAAAAAGAAGTAAAAGATTTTAACGATAAAGATAGAGAAGAACAAAAAGAAGAAGCGGAATCTTATATCTTCGGAATAATTTTTGCTTCACCTATTTATTTACCTATTAAACTACTTGAAGACGATTATTCTGAAACATTCTATTATCAGAAGTATCCATTTGAAGAAGGAGACGGATTTACTGAATTTGATGGGAAAAGTTGGATGGGAAATTTAACTTTATCATCTCAATATGTAAATAAGAATATAGTTGGTTATAAAGTAAATTCCTCTTTAAGTTTTTTAAGATTTACATTTGAACCATCATATTCATCTTATAGCATCCAAAATGAAGAAGAAGACATTTCAACTTTTAATACAACTATATTATTCACTTTCTCGCAGAATCAATTTATTAATTTCAAAACAGGATTGGGTTACAATCACTTCGTGTCTGTTTCTAAACACGATGGAATAAATTGGAAATATGAGATTTGTTTATTTCAAAAACCATTCAACTTAAATTTAGGCTATAATCTAACTGGCTATGATTTAAAATCAAAAAAAAAAGTGAAATTCAACAATGATTTCAACCTTAATTTTGGTTATTTCTTTAAAAGATTTGAACTCAAAATTGGCTATAGGTGGCATAAAATTGGGAAGGAGAAGCTAAATGGTCCAGAAATATATAACGGTTTTTGGTTTTAGTGTTATAGTGAAAGATATTATTTTATGAAAAGAGACGATGCCACTAACAAGCGCACCCACATTAAGCAAGAAGGAATCTGTAGAACGTGGCGTTCGCCAAACATTATGCCTAATTAATATGATTGCTTTTAAAAAAGTATAGCATAAATTTAAAAGTAAAAAACGAGAATCTAAAATTGCACAGAATGATACTTATTTAGAAAGATGGTCGATCATTGAGATCGATAAGTCTGAATTCAAGAAATTTGGTGTTGGATTGAGCTACTTATTATTGAGGTTTGGGTATGGATAAACCAAAACAACTGACCCTGATTGCAGATATTCGTAATATACTTAGATCTAGTAGAGAAATGGTTTCCGATTACAGCTTTCGCAAAATAGCAAAAACTGATAGAAGCAGACTGGCTGAATTATATTATACTGTTTATCTCAGATCAATTGTTAAAGATATTAAAACTGCTTATACAGAGATGGACCAGGTTTTTGATGGTGTATTCGGAGAGCTGGACCTAGAAGCATCACCTGTTGCGTTATATTCAAAGGAAATTATTGCATCAATTCAGACAGTAAAACAGGCTCCATGGGATTTTACTCCTTCTGGTCCCTTCATTATTCAAGTCATGGTTCATCCAGATCACACTAGACTTGGTCTTGCTGAATTTTTAATCAGGATGGCTATTGAGAAACTTTCAATTAATGGTTACAAAACAGCAGCATTACGAGTTATGTCTGACAATGAAGGTGCTGTTGCCCTATACAGGAAGATAGGGTTTGAGCCCTGGAAAACTAAAGATGGTTTTTTCAACAGGGCATAACTCTGTGCCTGTAGTTTGTGTTAGTAAGAGCTTTAATGTATGGTAAAAAACTGTTGTGTTAATTTAATGTGGAAACGTCCTCAGGACGCCTCCACAGCGCACAGATGCCGTTAATGTAATCTATCTAAAGAGTATATGAATCCATATTCAACCTTACAATACTATACATTTAACCCACACCTATTCTCATTTAAACCTTATATTTTATAGCATTTTTATAAATGACATATTAATTAGAAATCAATAGCCAGTTTATTGGTTTTTTTCAAAAGTTCTGTGTGTGCAACCCGCACGACAGGCTCGTTCTATTATTCGAGGATACTGATTAATATTAGTGAATGTTACAATACTTTTAAAAAACATGCCCGAAATTGAAAAATAATCTGGTTCCTTCATTGCTGATACCAATATCAAATCTAACAACAAAATCACCTGGATAAATCCTTAAACCTGCTCCAAAGCTATTATGCCAGTTTTGTAGTGTTAGTTTCTGTAGAGAAGGATATACTCTTCCAGAATCAATGAAGAAAACAGATCCGATCCATTTATGAAATTGATAGCGGTACTCAATTGATGCCAGGGACATTGATTTATCAATAAATCGATCTGCCTTAAATCCACGACCAGTCCAGGTTCCACCAAAAATGCTATGTTCGTAGTATGGCGCAATACCCTCTATATGTTGAGTTAAGAGTCGAACAGCAAGTATGTGAGCTGATGTAAACAGTTTTTGGTACTTATTAACCTCCAGTTGGTATCTATTGAAATTATAATCACTACCAGGAGATTTTAATGCAAAGTCTGAATTGAGACCAATTTTCCATCCTTTGTGTGGATGTATTTGGCTGTTACGCGTATCCCAACGCAGCCGTACAGTGAGATAAGAAGTTAAGTTTTCACCAGCCCCAGGTATATTTGAAGTCATTTCAGGATTGATGTCTTTATAGGTATAAACACTTGTATGGTTGAAAAATAACCCAGCTTCACCAATTATCCGCTCTGTGAATGCATGTCCTAATGTCAGTTCTAGCTTTGTAAACTCTTTGGGAAATTGCCAGTCGTTATCTTTGGAATTGTTTCCAAAACCAAAAAAATTGCTTTTCAGGAATTTGTCATATTCAAGTTTTAGATCTAATGCAAGAGAGTATCGTGTACCTTGTCGTATTTCAAAATCAGGAATTGAAAAGGAAAACACAAACCACTGTTCACCCTTGGTACTGCCAAAAAGTATAAGATCAAATGATTCATTGTTTTTGAAGTTATTCTTAATAACACATTTACATCCCAATCCTAAACCAATATCCGAATCATACATTAGAATAGGGAAAACACTCAATTTCCTTTCTGTTTCCTGTTCGTTCACATCCGAGTTACTGGCATTTGCTGAATTTGATACGTTTATGAAAAAACATAACAGAACAACTATTAGTAGTAATTTCCATCTACGATCAGGATTCATGATTATTCTCCTGTGTTCGATTTATAAATCAATTCTGTGATTATTAATATTACATACACCAGAAATTGTAAAGTAATTCTTATAATAATGGAGATTATACGCTTTATCAATAATGATATAAACCTAACAGTACTCACACATATCACAGCCACTATCTCTCCCTTAGCTAGGGGGAGAATTAAATAGAAGTCAAGAACTATTTCAAGAATATACTCTTCTTGTATTCTCAACGATCATAACAAATAAAACTTTTGGATAACTTTTCATTTTAACCTCCTAAAAATCTTGTTATCTTTAAACATTGAAAAAAGGCCCCGATATTTGGGGCCAATAATTATTTAGCAATAGCATAGCCAAAAATAACTGAAAATCTATTGCCATCCGGATTCGTGACAAAAACAAGGTTAATCGGAATGCTTACTCCACCGTAATTAAAACTTTTCCCAAGGGCCAGTACCAATGCCGAGTTAACATTATCTCCACCACCATAGAGTAAATTGGGTCCCATACCAAATTCAATACCGCTGGGCATACGCACCCCCATGGCTAATGTGGCGCTAGGAACAAATTTTCCATATTCAACACCACCAACTAGCGGAATAAACTCTATTACAAAAGATGGACCACCGCCTTCAGGAATGACTGCGTATTCAAAGTGCCAGCCGAATTGACTGATAGTGTTGCCAATGTCATTATCTTTCAATTTCTGCACAAGTACACCATCACCTGGAATATAGGTTATTCCTAACCTTGGTCCTCCCATGTTTCGCTCAGAAAAACGAACTGGCGTGTTTGGATTCTCGGTTTGGGCTGAAATAATCTGACAATTGAATGTCATTAGAAAGGCAACTGTTAATAAAATTGCTAAAAAAGATTTGGATCTCATAACTACCTCCTTGTTAATCCTCTTTACTGCATAAACTGTGCCAGTGTCATTCACATAGAGTTCGTGTATAATTCCCTATGCAATATCTTCTTTAAAAACAAGAGTTTACGATGTGTTCTATATTGATTTTAAGTTCTATTGTGTATGAGTGATTGAAAGAAAAAGTTATGGTGTATTAGACACTTGTGTCTGAAATATCATACACCAGTTTCATAATTATTAGAATTGTAGATTTTATTTGGTTTTTATATCCAATTCCCTGATCAGCCTATTAAGATAAGTTCTCTGAATATCCAAAAGTTTTGCTGCTTTAGTTTGGTTGTAGTTTGTAAACTGTAGGGTACGCGTGATAAACTGATGTTTGAATTTGAGAATTGCTTCATCCATATGAAGTCCAACTTTTAGAATTTCATCTGATTCATTGCTCAGTTGTAAAGGCAGTAAGTCGGATGTGATTTCTTCTCCCGAAGATAGTACAACAGCTCTTTCGATTGTGTTTTCCAATTCTCTGATATTTCCGGGCCAATGGTATTTCTTCATCATGTCCAGAGCATCGGAATTTATGGTTTTCACTTTTTTTTGTAAAATGCGATTGAATGAATCTAAAAAATAGAACGCCAAAGGTTTAATATCACCTGTTCTCATTCTAAGCGGAGGTAAAACAAGATTTACTACATTTAACCGGAAGAATAAATCCTGCCGGAATTTACCCTCTTTCACTTCATTAGTAAGATTTTTATTGGTAGCGACAATAACTCTTACATCGACCTTCATCGGTCTCATACCTCCAACTCGTTCAAACTCATTTTGTTCTAAAAAATGAAGTAGTTTTGCCTGAATCGAAGGAGTCATATCCCCAATTTCGTCTAAGAACAGGGTTCCCCGGTGAGCCATTTCCACCCGGCCTTTTTTCATTTGGTGTGCTCCAGTAAAGGCTCCTCTTTCATGACCAAAAAGATCTGATTCGAGTAATTGTTCGGAAAGAGTGGTGCAATTAACTTGCACGAATGGTTTATCGCTGCGGTCGCTCATTGTGTGGATAGCCCGTGATAACAGTTGCTTTCCTGTACCGCTTTCACCACCAACTAAAACTGTAGTTTTCCCTAAAGCAACTCGATGAGCCATATCCATAACTTTTTTCATTTCGGAACTTTCTCCGATGAACATATTATACTGACTTTCGATCTCCTCTCGCAGAAATTGATTTTGTTCCCGTAATCCTTTTCGCTCTAAAGCTTTTTTTACAACCAGAAGAATATGGTCAGGTTTGCATGGTTTTGGCAGGAAATCATACGCACCCAATTTCATAGCTTCAATAGCTTTTTCTATAGTTCCAAACGCAGTTAGAATTATCACAGTTAAGTCAGGATGATCGCGGTTGATTCTATTTAAAACTTCCATTCCATCCATTTCCGGCATCATCAGATCCAGTAGAACAAGATCAGGATTTTCCTTCTGGATCATATCCAAACCAATAACGCCATTCTCAGCTAAAGCTACTATGTAATCATTCATTTCCAACCGATCACTTAACAGCATTCGGATCTGAGGATCATCATCTATTATTAAAATTGTTTCATTATTCATATTTTAATTCTCCCTTTTTATGTAGCAGGAAATATAACTGTGAATGTACTTCCTTCATTAATCTTACTTTTCAACTTTATTTCACCATTTTGTAATTCCACAAGTTTTTTAACTATATACAATCCCAGACCAAGTCCTTTTTCACTTCTTTTGCTTTCTGTTCTAATTCGTTCGAAACGTTTAAAAATAATCTTCTGCTTAGACTTCTCGATACCAGGACCGTTATCAATTACTGATATCGATACCTTTTGATTATTCTTCAGCTTTACTTGTTCCACATTGATCTTAACAGTGCTACCATTAGGAGAATATTTTACTGCATTTCCGATAAGATTGGTTAAAATGGTCATAAGATAATCAGGATCAGCTTTTATTTGAATTTCATCTGGGCAAAACAGATCAATTACAATTTCCTTTTCTTCACAGAATGATTTCATTATATTACAGCTTTTTTCAATTTCTGGAAGTACATTTAGAGATTCTGGAAAGATTTCAATTTTTCCGCTTTCTATCTTGGAAATATCCAATAGGTTTTCGATCATTCTACCCAGATGTTTGCTGTTATCTCTTATGCCTTCTAAATACTCGATAATTTTGGGATCGGGCTTCTTAATGATACCGTCTAACATGTTTTCCACTGACCAGAAGATGGCAGTGATTGGAGTTCGCAATTCATGAGAAACATGGGATATAAATTCAGATTTCAACTCGTTGAGCTCTACTAGTTTTTCTTTTTCAATTCTTTCCAGGAACATGATCTCCTGTAGCCGGAGCCGTTCCAGAGCTATGAAGCATCCTTCAATCATATTCGAAAGCAAACTGGTATCTTCTTCCGAGAATTTAATCTTCGATAATTTCTGACCTATAAGAAGAAAACCAGAAAGTTGGTGTTGAAATTCGATTGGAATTAGCATCTCAATCTCCAACTCGTTCAAAAAAGAAATATCAGGTAAATCTATATGGGGAGAGAAGTTGGCTCTACCCTTTCTTATCATTGGAGCTTTATTTTCTTCAATATACTCAATTAGTTCGCTGTTCGATTTAAATCGAAGTCCCGAACTTTCATTATCATTTAATCCATAAAAACAGCTTAAATCGTAATCTTTTAAAGCTGGATTCTTTAAGATTAGAGCGATCCTTTCAACGGGAATAACATCATTGATCTTTTCCATCAGCAGATCCAGCAGTTCATTTTTATCTAGAGTGGAAAATACAACATTGCTAAAATCTTTAACTGCCTGGCGGTAATTATATTTTAAACGATAAAAAGTTTTATCGACCAGATTTTGAATTCTGAGTTTTATTGGTGAGAACACAATTGCAGCAATAAGTGTGCATATAATGAAAAAAATATAATTATTGTTCGTGTTCATATTACCAATAAAATATCCGGTAATTCCTGTTAATAGAAGATAAAAAGAAATAATAATACCTGTGATTAGAAAATAAACAATGCTGCGATTAATAATAATTTCAATATCAAAAAGTTGATGTTTGAAGATAGAAAATGAAATTGCTAAAGGAATGATCATCAGAAAAAGATAATTGATTTCATCTGGGATAAGCGGTCGATTGATTAAGGCAAGAGGTAGCGTCCATAATAGCAGATAAGGTGCCATCCCCAGGCTGATAGACCATAAAACCCATTGGATCTTGTTTTTAGCTTCTCTGTTTATTGCGTATTTATATGATCGAATTAAACCGAAAATACTCAATATTACATAAGAAATGATGTACGCTCTGAATATCACAAAAGAAATGAAAAAGATTTTTATCGAATCAGATGTTTCTAATTTTATAGCACTAAGATAAGATATTTCTAATAATAAAACAATAGTGATATATGGAAGTAGTAGGATATATTTAGATAATTTATTTCTAACCAGAAATCCCTTTTCGGTTGGGTAGATAAAGGAAAAATAGAGAATGATAACCGGAATAGCGGGATAGATAATAAAATAAAGTAAGGAGTGTAAATAATACTGAAAAGCACCATTATTGTAGGGATAACCGCGCCAAACCATCAAAATAGCTGCAGCTGTAACAATGCAGCCTAGGGAAAATATGCGCACGAACTTTTCATTTGGATTTAGAAAATAAATAATTACTCCAACGATCCAGAACAACACTCCTGTTAAAAGATTCATAATGATGAATCTCATATCCCACTTTGAATTTAAAGTTAATAAAACAGAATAACCTTCAGAATCTTTTTCAAGAGAAAGTTTTAAATTTTCACCCGTTCTTTTAGTATCTAATAAAAATTCAATTTCCCGACTATGATTTATCAATTTGTCATCTATAGCTACAATGAAATCACCAGTTGAAATATTATTGTTCAATTTTTCGCAATTGGGATCAATTTGAATGATCTCAATTCCTTTATCAGTAGTTTGCCATGAAAGAGGAAGGGCTGGCCTTAATTTGAGTCTATTAATACCAAATAATCCTAGAACTAATAAGAATAAACTAAGTATTAGATAACTTATTTTGTATAAAAGTCTAATTTTTTTTCTCATGACACCAACAATAAATCAAGAAATTAAGTTTCGTGTCAAACTATATATTATTTATGAATTAGTAATAAGTTACTTTTATTTAATATTTTATGTAGTTTGATAATTTACAAGCAAGAGATGAAAAATAAGTAACTATAATGTAAAATCTTTCTATAATATTTGTTATTTTAAATTCGCGATAATACTTTCAAACAATCGAAACGTAGATAATATTTCATTATTTGGATTCATGAATAAAGTTCTGATAGTGTCCACTTGGCCCCACCAAAGTGGATAGGTAGAAATTCAAAGTGTTAACTAAATTTACTTATCATTTGATAATTTGTTGTATTATATTTTCATGACTTTTATAATCACATAAGAATAAAGGTTTTAAAAGAATAGGGGAGACTGATTCAGATTCAGCTGACTTGAAAATTGTAGATATAGATTCAGAGAGGACATTGGTCTACATTTGTTGTAGTATGGGTAAGAAGGACAGAACAACGATCTTATCAACAGAATTACTTAGTATGTACTCCCCATGGTTGGGTGCCATCCTTATTCTGTTTAAAATTGTTGTTAAGCTCAGTTTAAAGGCTCTGTAACAGCCGATAAATATTAATTAGTGTAAATACATTTGATGTATTATCTAACAACTAAAACCTCATAACAAAACAGTATATCATATTTATTCATATGAAATTAATATGAAATGATTGACAAAATAACAGATAGGAAAATTTCTTCCTTTGTAGATAAGGAAGTGTAAAGTTTGTTTGTACATAAATACTTCTGACTCTCTTCTAATACACCTGCACTTCTTTAGATCTTCATTGCTGCCTAACCATTTTAACAAAGGAGTGCTATATGAAGACTATTTATTTTAATTTAACATTTTCCATTTTATCAACCTTTCTATACTCAAACATCAACGTTCCTGCCGATCAACCAAACATCCAAGCAGGTATTGATGCTGAAGTAGAGGAGTATTGATGAATGCACTTATTGAAAGCTTACGTGCCATAAGTGAAACCACGGGTTTACCAAAAATACCGTTAGTGATTCTATTCATTTTGACAGCTATTACAATACTCTCTTCTCTTGTAAAAGCTGCGTACGACATAATAGTTGCAATTCCAACATTGTTAAAGTACAAAATCAAATTGGCTATTATCTTAGTTTCAAGTTTCCTGATAATTATCTTAAGTATTTACGCCTTAGACTTTTTTAACAGACCAAAACCT
>DAOUTP010000199.1 GCA_030626645.1 Candidatus Cloacimonadota bacterium | reverse complement strand
TTGATAAATAACCTTATCTAAATCTGCAAATAAACTTGTAATTAAAATACAAAATAAAAATAATATAACAATTTTCTTCATTTTCCTCTCCGTTTAAATTAATTTTTCTTAAACATTAAAACATAGTTTTTTTGTCAACTGAATCAGTATTTATGTATACTGCCGCCAATGAATTCTCTGATGACAGAATCTTCTGGAATTGCTGATTCATCATCGAAACTTTCTATCTGCTGCATAAAGTCATTAATTCTGGAGGCACGCATAAATGCATCTTTTTTCAACTCATCATCTTTATACTCTTTTGTCCATTTTTCAAATTCATTAGCAAGTCTTGCCTTATAAATTGGAAGCTCATAAGGCATAGCACTATTGATGATATAATCAGCAGAATTAAGATAAGGAATTATATGCCGTATCTCACTGGATCGGACATAATGCCAGTGCTCCAGAGTTTGCTTAGGATCATAAGCGCGGTGTATGGAATCACGCAACATTCTACGGATCAGGCGGAAATCTGTCCATCGCAAATATTTCCCATTTTTATCTTTGATCTGGAATAAAGGCTCAAGGTATAATTTAAACTTATACTTATTATCAATTGATTTAGTCATTTCAGGATATAGTCCATGCAGGCTGTCGATTAAAAGGATTTCATTTTTTTCTAATCTCATGGGCGTACGATCCAAAAATCTGGTACCGGTTTTAAAATCATAGAAAGGAATTGTTACCTCTTCACCTTTACATAAACGACTTATGTGTTGATCTATTAATTCCAGATCGAGTGCCTGGGGAGTTTCAAAATCGTAATCTCCGAATTCATCTATTGGATGCATAGTCAGATCATAAAAATAGTTATCTACTGCAAAAGTTTTAAATTTATATCCAAGTTTATTTAGGTGTTCTTCAAGTTTTATTGTAGTAGTAGTTTTACCTGAAGATGAAGGACCGGTTATCAGAACCATTTTCAATTTATCAATTCTATTTAAAATTAACTCAGCAGCCATGGCAACTTCATCAGCATAAGCAGTTTCAGATTCATGAACTATATGCGGGAATTCACCATTCTTAACTCTTTTATTCAATGATTCAATTGTATGTAGATTGTTTGATACTGACCAATCAAGGATTTTCCATATCTTGTGCCAGGGAATGCTTTGAGATGGGGAAGAATCTTTTATTGTCTTCTCCTTCCTGCGTTGGATATTGCTGTTCCTATAAAGAATATATGCTTTTGCAACCTGCGAATGCCCATTTTTTATGAGAACTTTTTCCACAACGTCCTGTACATCTTCGATATGTGGAGTTGTTTCATGTGAATATTTCTTATTTAAAACTTCAACTACTTCGTTAGCTAATTTATCGGCAGCTTTCTTATTGCGACCACCAACTGCAACAGCTGCTCTGAATATTGCATTGGAAATTCTTTCCTTTTTAAATGTGACAACCGCACCACTACGTTTTATTACATGTGAAATTTTACTCATTTCTGCTTCCTTAAATAATGTAAAATTGATCTACAATTTCAGCGAACTAAATCAACTTTGAATTTTTGTAAAATATCATTCTTGAAATCCAGAATGATCTCATCATAATATCTATCTTTACGTCTTTTAACATATCTTTTGTAGAAATAGGCAGTTTCGGTTGAGTCACTTGTTGCAATTATTTTTTCCGGTGTTCCCATCTCTAATTCCAACATGGCAGAATAAACCACTTCTTTTTGTTTCTTGAGTAATTTTTTGCACTCTTTATTCAATTTTCCATGACGTTGATTTACATCGCCAATATTGATAACACAGGAGATCAGGGATAATAATAAAATTGCTGTTATCAATTTTTTCATTTTTCCACCTCCATCAAGAAAATAGTTACTTACTTATCAATCAATTTGTGCTTAACTCATCAATCTCTCAGCCATTAACCAACCGTGAGCTGTAGCATATATTATCGATCTGGTTCCACCTGAGCAGTCACCAACAAATTTAAGATCATCAAATTTATCATTACTGAGTTTATTGGAATAGAATTTTATCTCAGGAGCATAAATCAGATTATCATCATTTGCTATTCCCGGAATGATGGCATCCAGATTTTCGATAAAATCTAAGATACTTTCTGCGATCCGGCGTGGGAAAGCCAGATTGATATCACCCATGATGTAGCTATCTCTTTCTAGGGTTGGTTCAACCCGATACAGATGTTTTGTTCGTTTTGAGAATTTGAAGTTCTTATAAGTTTGCAGGATAACTTTATTTTCTCCCGCTAATAAATTGAACAATTTTGCAATATGCGAACCATATCCGATCGGATCATTAAACGGATGAGTTAGCTTGACCGTTGTAAGGATTGCAAAATTTGTATTCTTAGATTTCTCTTTAAGTTTAGCATGCCCGTTTACCGTGGCGAAATCACCATAATTTTCAGTGACCACAAAACCGCTGGGATTATTACAAAAAGTTCGCACCATATATCCGGTCTTGCTCTTGTATTTAATCTTGAATTCATACATCTCTTTATTCAATTCGTCCACGATATGATTTGGTAACTCGAAACGAACGCCCATATCAACCATCGTATTATCTGTAACTACTTCAGGGAATTTATTTATGATAGTTTTGATGAGTTTATGTCCGCTGCGTCCAACTGCGACTATAACTTTATCAAAGGCATCGTTGTTGTTCAATAAAACTTTCCCTGGCAATACTTCCAGGTCATCAATTGTCTCATTAAAGTGGAAATGTATATTGCTGTAGGATTTGAAGTTTTCGTAGATCTTGTATAGAATTTGCTTTAGCTGATCGGTTCCTAAATGGAAAAATTCAGAAAGTATAGGTTGGAATCCCTTTGCATAGAACTGGTTATAATATTCTTTATTTGTAAAAGAACTTCCGGTCTCAAATTTGCGATCTTCGGTTCTGCTTATGTAATATTCAACCAGTTTTTCCTGAAGAGCAATATCTACTTCAATATCTCCACCCATTTCTTTAGAAACAAATAGTTTCCCATCTGCTCGTATGCCGGAGATGCTGGATGAATATATGTCTTTACTTTTTTCAAAAACATGAATTTCATTATCACTATCTTTTATTTTTTCAATGAAACCAATAGCAGCGGCTCCAAACCCAATTATTGCAATTCTCATTTTCTTCTCTACTTCAGTAAAATAGCTTTTTTCTTTTCGGAAATATTTTTTGTTGTTAATTGATAAAGGTAAATACCTGATGCAACCTGATTCCCTATTTCATTCTTTCCCTTCCAGATAAAGCTATGTTCACCAGCCGAAAGATAGTTATTTACCAAAGTCTTAACCAGTTGTCCTTTTATATTGTAAATTTCCAAGGAAACATGTTCTGATGCATTCAGATAGAATTTGATATTAGTTTCGGGATTGAAAGGATTAGGTACATTCTGATAGAGAATAGCATTATTACTAACAACATCACCCGTTGTTTCTGTTCCTCCGGTGATCTCTATCCACCATACTTTTGGCAGATCATAATTATCATTAGAAACTACACCTTTTACTTCGTGCCAGTCATTAACCGTGAGAGTGAGATCAAAGGAAAAACCAGTGGCTTGCTGTAGTTCATCATCTACATACCAGGAATAAGTAACACCTTCATCATCGCAGATCAACACAAAACCAAT
>DAOUTP010000195.1 GCA_030626645.1 Candidatus Cloacimonadota bacterium | reverse complement strand
TTTTTCATCACTGATGATAATACTATTTTCAGCTGTTTTGTATGTTTGCACGAGTGTTATTATTGTGTTTGATTTTGTCCGTGTAACAAATTGGATTCCTTCTTCGCAGTATTCGTCAAACTTTTTATAGTCCACATTGTTGAGCAACAAGTAACAAGTACTACAGGCTACAAGTTAGCTACATATTCTTGTTCGTAAATTTAATTCGTTCCTAGTTTACTGTGTTGTTTTCTACGACACAGTATTTTTCTTGTATCTTTTTCCACTTTTTTATATCATCTTAAGTAATGGCAAAAAAGAAAAGAGAAGAAACCAATGCCTGCAAGCGCGTTTCTTCTCTCAACAACAATACGATTCTATTATGAATCATACCAATACAATCTTATGATAAGAGTTTTTAACGCATTTGGCAAATCATTTTTTCGAGGTAATTCTGATTTAATGATTTTTAACAATTTTATGGATACTTTTCAAGTAGAGAAAGCTACTTGTCCACACTGTGGTGCTAAATATAATTGCGCTTATTTTTCTAGTTACTCAAGAAATTTGATTACCTTTGAAAACGGGGCTAATACTTGCCATAACATATCTATTACAAGAGTTATTTGTAATTCTTGTAGACGTACTCATGCTATTTTACCCGATAATCTCATCCCTTATGGATCTTATGCCTTATCTTTTATTCTAACTACACTTAGGGCTTATTTTCTTGGTACTAAAACAGTAACTGATCTTTGTGATTACTTTCAAATCTCAATTTCTACTCTTTATGGGTGGATCCATCTTTTTAATGAACAAAAACTTATTTGGTTAGGTGTGTTAGAAAATGCTACCGTTTCACCTATTAAGTTCATTGATGATATTTCAACTCAAATGATTTCTCTTAATTTATTTTACAAAACAATCAATGTTTCTTTTCTAGAGCCCTTTAAAACAATACAGTTTAATTCTTCATGAATTTTCGCGACACTTTTTTTCTCTCTTACATAATTCCGAAATGGTATTTATTCATGACCAAAGTTATCATGATAATTGTTATTACTATTTGAATTGGAGGAAATATTATGCCGAGAATTAAAGCTTCACCTATCGATATTGCTCATTTTAGGTTTGCTCTTGTAGCACCTGTTATTCAAGGTACCTTTTTTGAACCATCTGCTGCTGCTTACTACAGAAAAGTCACTGATAATGATTTAACTTTGCCCGATGGATCTACTTTTAAGTACAATCCTAAAACTCTTGAAAAATGGACTGAATCTTATCGTAAAGGTGGCATGGATGCGCTAATGCCCAAGAAACGTTCTGACAAAGGAACTTCTCGTGCTTTAAATGATACTGCTATAGAAGAAATTTTTAACATTAAAGAACAATTTCCAAAACTGAACGCCACTCAAATCTACTTTCGATTAGTGGAAAACAGATTTCTCTCAGCATCAGTTTCAGTTGCCGCAGTTCAGAGATTCATAAAAAAGCATGACTTGAAATCTGCGAGAAACTTAAATATCAAAGATCGTAAAGCCTTTGAGGAACCCTATTTTGGTGCAATGTGGCAAGCGGACACTTGTTATCTACCTTACATCTCTGAGGATGGTAAAAAACGTCGTACCTATCTTATTATGATCATTGATGACCATTCTAGATTAATTGTAGGTGGTCAGATATTCTATAATGACAATGCTTATAACTTTCAAAAAGTACTTAAAAGTGCTGTTGCAACTTATGGTATCCCAAACAAATTATACCTGGATAATGGCAGTAATTACATCGATAAACAACTGGCTCTCATCTGTGGTTCTATCGGTACCGTAAAGCTCCACACTCCAGTCAGGGACGGAGCTAGCAAAGGCAAGGTAGAGAGGAACTTCAGAACACTTCGAGAACGTTGGTTAAATGGTTTGGATGTATCTACTATTTCTTCTCTAGAAACATTTAATGAACTTCTTGCAGATTATATTAGAAAACATAACACCACTCAGCATAGCGCCATTAAAGAGACGCCTATGGATAGATTAATCCGCACTAAAGGACAAATTAAAACACCAAAATCACATGAATGGTTAGACGAATCTTTCCACAATAGAATTACAAGAAAAGTAAACAACGATGCTTGTATTTCAATCGATAAAACTTACTATGATGCACCTCAACAGTTTATTAGGATGAAAGTCGAAGTTAGATTTCTTCCTGGATCTATGGAAGACGCCTATATCTTATACGATGATGAACGTTATCCTATAGTACAAACTGATAAAGTTGCTAACTCCAGAACCAAACGTAATAACCCTCATGATCACTTAGATTATTCTAAGAGAAAGGTTGGTGAAAACCATGTTTAAGTCCTTTTATGGTTTGTCCCATAATCCATTTGATAAACAACTCTTGAAGGCATCTGATTCCTTCGTATCCAAAGATCATAAAGCTATGATGGATCGTTTAGATTATTTAAAAGACATACGAGGTATTGGTGTTTTTACAGCTAGTCCTGGCATGGGTAAATCTTACTCCCTTAGATGTTTTTCTAACTCACTTAACCAGAGTCTCTACCAAATGGAGTACATTTGCCTTTCAACAATTTCTGTCTTAGAATTTTATAAACAACTCTCTACTTCATTAGGTCTTGATATCAAAGGCGGCAAAACCACCATGTTTAAAAACATACAAGAACGTATTTATTACCTGTATAAAGAGAAACGTAAACCTTTAATCATTGCCATCGATGAGGCACAATATCTGAATTCAGGCATTCTCAAAGATTTAAAGATGCTCATGAATCACGGTTATGATTCATTGAACTGTTTCACTTTAATAATAGCTGGTGAACCACATCTTAATAATACCCTTGAAAAACCAATACACGAAGCGTTACGTCAACGAATCACAGTACATTATAATTATAATGGCCTTGATGATAGCGAAGTTACTGATTATATTTCTCACAAACTTGCTATTGCAGGTAGCGGTAAAACAATCATTAATGATGCTGCTATCAGTGCTGCACATAGTTATAGTCGAGGCAATCCGAGATTAATAGATAATGTCATGACATACGCCCTTGATCTTGGTTCACAAACGAACAAAGAAATCATAGATGCTGAAACTATGATGTTAGCAATTGATGCTCAATCATTATTCTAAATTTAACTGGGCTGTGACAGAAATGTCATAGCCTTATTTGATACAACAATGGAATTGTTGTATCAAATAAACCTATGATAAAGTGTAGTTTTACAGGTTGTAGTCTGCAGTACAGGTAATAATTTGTTGTTCAGACGAATTGAACCGATAAAATAATGTGTTGTTTAAACCGGTAGTAATTCGTCGCTCAACAATTGAGGATAAATATTTATTAAGGGATGCTCGCAATATGCTTCTTGATATGAATAAAGGGATAAAAGATAAGGTTGGTAGAAACATAATTAAAGAGCTATTGCGCATGCTTAAATGATGTTTTTCGACAAATCTCGCGGGAAACTATTTTTAATGTTTAATCTTTTCTATAGGGGTGTAAATAAGCTATGAAAGATAGCTATTTACACCTTGTTTTTTTGGGACTATATAGTTGTTAAATAGGTAGTTGCAAAAAGAATTAGGAGTTTATCCACAGCTTAAAATGTATTCCCATAATAAAATTGTTGAATTTCATCAAAGAATACGCACATCAAAACGACTAAGTAAGATATTTAATTAATTGAAACTATGCGATTAATCCTT
>DAOUTP010000314.1 GCA_030626645.1 Candidatus Cloacimonadota bacterium | reverse complement strand
TGCAAGATAGAAAAAAGAGGATATTTGGATAAGTTAGATAATCAGAAATTAAATTCTCGTTTTCATGGGAAAAATATTGTGATTTAAAAGGAGATTGTTATGAGTTTACACATTGAAGCAAAAAAGGGAGAGATCGCGGAAACCATACTTTTACCGGGAGATCCATTAAGAGCAAAATTTGTTGCTGATAATTTTTTGGAAGATGCAGTATGTTACAATAAAGTCCGCAATATTTTTGGTTATACTGGAACATATAAAGGTAAAAGAATATCAGTTCAGGGAACCGGAATGGGGATTCCTTCAATGTCGATCTATGTTACTGAATTAATAAGAGATTACGGTGTGAAAAATCTTATTAGAATTGGAAGTTGCGGTGCCATAAAACCTGAGATCAATTTAAGAGATGTGATTCTCGCTGAAGGTGCATCTACCGATTCCCAAACTAACAAACTTGTTTTTGGTGGAGCAGATTTTGCAGCAATTGCCAATTTTGAGTTATTGCTGAAAGCTTATAATGTAGTAAAAGAGAAGAAAATGAA
The DNA here is from genome assembly GCA_030626645.1 of Candidatus Cloacimonadota bacterium. Classification (GTDB taxonomy): domain Bacteria; phylum Cloacimonadota; class Cloacimonadia; order Cloacimonadales; family TCS61; genus Tenebribacter. The sequence goes on along the minus strand of DAOUTP010000314.1, from coordinate 1,728 downwards.
TGTTCATGTAGGGAACGTACTATCTTCTGATATTTTCTATTCTGATGATCCTGATTTTTGGAAGATCTGGGCGAAATACGGAATTCTGGGTATCGATATGGAAGCCACTGCATTGTACAGTATTGCTGCCAAATATGGTGTGAATGCTCTTACAATTCTTACAGTAAGCGACCAAATTGTGCGTGGTGAAGCAACCACGAGCGAGGAGAGACAAACAGGATTCTCTAAAATGATAGAGATCGCTCTGGAAACAGTTACTAAATAAATGGGAGATCAAATGAATAAAAAATGATGACGATATAAAAATGATAATTCAAGTTCACGATAAATTGGTTTTTGAAGTACGAAAAAATAGATTAGAAGAGGCAAAAAAAACTAATTATTAAAGATATGGTAAAGGCAATACCAGATAAATATAGAAACATTGTTCCGCTTGTTGTTGATGTGGGAATCGGAGATAATTGGTTTGAAGCACACTAATAATGGTTTACAGATTTTGGTTCATGAAATGGTTTGATCTTAATTAATTAGTATTGTTCGAAAGGAGATTATTATGGATTATAATCCTACAGTAGAATCTAAAAGACTGATTCTAAGAAAAATTACTGAAACAGATAAAATGGATTTGTTTGATTTGCTTATCAACTCTAGAATACAACGAAGAATGGTATGGAATCATCTGAATAATATGGAAGATATTACTCAATATATTAAAGAAATTCTCAGCTCCTACGAAAATAATGAGCCAAGCTGTTTTGCAATTGAATTAAAAGAAAGCGGAAAGTTGGTCGGAATTATAGAATTCATTAATTTTAAAGAAGAGTTTATGTGCCTGGAAGTGCATTATATGTTGCTGCCAAAACATCACAATAAAGGCCTTATGACAGAAGCTCTTATCAAAATAATTTCCTTCATCTTCAAAGAAACCAGTATAAACAGGATGGAAGCATTTTGTTTGAAGAGCAATCATGCTTCCGGCAAAGTTTTGGAGAAAGCAGGAATGCACCTGGAAGGAATTATGAGAGAGAAGATTTTCATTGAAGATGATTATGCTGATTTAAAGTTTTTCTCAATGATCCGAAGCGATATTCAATACGTTTAATTAGTGGAGATTTTGATTTCTTAGGAATTGATATTGGAGTAAGATTCTAATAAGTATAACTTTAAAAAAGAAGTCCTGAATTTTTCAGGACTTCTTTTTATTTAATATTACCAATAGTTAAAATTTATACTCTACCAACCACCGGAAGCACCACCGCCACCAAAGCTGCCGCCACCACCGGAGAATCCGCCAAAGCCTCCACCGAAACCACTTCCACCTCTGCTACGACCTCCACCCAGCATACTTCCCAGGAACAAGGCTGTAAACAAACCACCTCTTCTTCTTCCCAGTCCTCCAAAAACAAACCTGAATAAGAAAACTATAAGTCCGAAAGGGATCTGCTTACGCTTTCCAGCTTTTTGTTGTTGATTATACTTGGCAAGCTGTTCGTCGGTGATCTCAAACTCTTTCGTGACAAGACCGCTTATTGCCAGCAGTCCGTTTGTGATCCCTCCAGCAAAATCTCCCTTTTTGAAACCGGGGACAATATAATTCCGAATAATATATCCGCTTTTTGCGTCGGTGATAATTGATTCGAGTCCATAGCCAACTTCAATGCGGATCTTCTTCTCACTAAAAGCAATAAGCAAAAGAACACCATTATCGAATTCTTTCTGACCTAATTT
>DAOUTP010000065.1 GCA_030626645.1 Candidatus Cloacimonadota bacterium | reverse complement strand
TCTATAAAGATTGCGGTTACTCTCTAAAGGAGATCGGAAATCATCTGGTCTTACGCAAATCTGAGGAAAGTATCTCCTTTTTGAAAGAGCGGCACCTGATGCTGAAAGAAAGGCTGGCTGTTTTGCATAAAATGGAAGAAGCTATTCGCTACCGGTTAGAATTCATCGAAGCGGAACAGCCTAATTGGAACAATCTCTCAATTCGAAGAAAATATATTCCTGTGCGCGGGTTTAATCCTATCGGAACTGAAACGAATATTTACAAAAGTAATGCTTATTATCTCTATCCTACTATTGTAATTTATAAAGATGGAATTCGTGAATTCGGTGCTCAGGTAAATACATTAGATTTAAATCAGGAAAAAGTTCGGGAACTGGATGCCGGAAACTTCCTATGCTGCTTTCATGTGGGAAGCTACAAAACAATTACTAAAACACAGAATAAACTGAGGGAATATGCAAAAAAGGAGGGAATACAAACTGCGAAATATTATATTACGGTAAATCATGTTGATCCACTTTTAGAAAGAGATCCTACGCAATTTATCACAGATATTCAGCTCCGCATCATAGAATGATTTCTTATTTAATGATGTATAATCTTTATAAAAGTAAGAAAAATAACTTGACCTTATTGTAACTATAACCTTTGCTTTGTTTCAGATAATTTCAAAGGAGGTATAATGGTAGATAAAATACTCATAAAGAATGCATTAGCCATTGTAACCTGTAACCATAAAAATGACATCCATTATAACTCAGATCTTCTTATTAATGGACCGGAGATCATAAAGATCGGGAAAAACCTGGAAGCAGGGGATGCACGGATAATTGATGGAAAGGATATGTTCGTCTATCCTGGTTTGGTTAACACACATCACCATTTTTTTCAAGCCTTCGTAAGGAACAATGTCTGGTTAGATTGGACCAAGCTTGATGTTATGGATTGGATCAAGCAAATATATGAATTCTTTAAGCTAATTGATTCCGACTCTATTTTTTATACTTCTTTATCTTCTATGTCCGAACTAATTAAACATGGCTGTACAACTGCTTTTGATCATCAATACTGTTACCCAAAACATGCAGGAAAATTACTGGTAGATAGACAGATGGAAGCTGCTGAAATGTTAGGAATGCGTTTTCATGCAGGTCGTGGTACTAATACATTACCCCAAGAAAAGGGAAGTATTATGCCGGACGAAATGGTAGAAACAACTGATGAATTTTTAAAAGATTGTGACCGATTAATTAGCAAATATCATCAATATGAAAAATTTGGGATGAAACGCATTGTGGTGGCACCTTGTCAGCCTGTGAATTGTTATCCCGAAACCTTTTCCGAATCGGTAAAACTAGCTCGTGATAAAAATGTTTCCATGCATACACATCTGGGCGAAGGAGAAGATCCTATTATTGTAGAAAGATATGGAATGCGTTCTCTTCAATGGTGTCAGGAACTTGGTTTTGTTGGTCCAGACGTTTGGTATGCCCACGGTTGGGATTTGCAGGATAATGAAATTGATCTATTGGCAGAATTGAAAACAGGAGTTTCTCATTGTCCGGCTCCAGCTTTTCTGGGAGGGTTTAACGTACTTAATATTCCCAGATTCTATGCTAAGAATGTTCCATTAGGATTGGGAGTAGATGGACATGCTTCTAATGATAACTCTAACTTGATGGAAACAATTCGTACAACTTACCTTTTGCAATGTCATGCTGCCAGCCAGAGAGATCTTCCAATACCACCACCACAAGAATTTCTTAAAATGGCCACAGCCGGAGGTGCCAGATTATTGAATAGAGATGATATCGGTACATTGGAAGAAGGAAAGGCTGCAGACATGTTCCTGCTTGACACCAGAAAACTGGAATATGTGGGAACGCTGCACGATCCGGCAAGTCTTCCAGTAAAAGTTGGCATATCTGAGCCGGTTACGATGACCATAATTAATGGAAAAGTAGTTTATGAAGATGGGAAATTAAAAGGTATCAATGAATCTGAAATATTTGATAAAGCTCAAAAAGCATGTAAAAAAGTCATTTATTCTGATTCTAATTATAAATTTAATGTTGAAAATTTTAAAAAACAGGTTAAAGGTTAATACAACCGGAACAAAAAAGGAGGAGTAAAATGTTTAAAAGATTGTTAGTAATTATTTTAGTAGTTGCATTTCTTTTTACCGCTTGTGCAAAAAAGGAAGCATCGGCAGACGAAGGTGTCTTTAAGGTTGCAATGCTTACATCGGGACCAGTTAATGATGGGGGATGGAATGCTGCAGCCTATCAAGGACTATTGGATATTGGAGAGAAACTCGGTTTTGAGACAGCCTATACGGAAAATGTAGCTGTAGCAGATATTGAGGCAGGTTATATTGATTATGCCTCACAAGGTTATGATCTGATCATAGGTCATGGATTTGAATTTGGAGATCCAGCTGTGAGAGTGGGAGAAAGGTATCCCGATACAAAATTTGTAGCAATTGAATCAAATGCCTACTCAGATAACGTTGCATCTTATAGAATGGCTTGTAAGGAAGCTGGATATTTAATGGGTGTTCTGGCTGCTGAAATGTCTACAACCGGTAAATTGGGAATTATCGGAGGTGTTGAACAGCCTTCAATCGTACAGGTTCTGGAAGCTTATAAACTAGGTGCCAAATCTGTAAATCCTGATATTATTGTTTATGATGTTTATGTAGGCTCTTTTACTGACGTTGCTAAAGGTAAAGAAGCTACAATGGCAATGATAGATAAGGGCGCCGATGTTATTTCTCACTGTGCAAATCAGGCTGGAACAGGAGCTATCAAGGCTGCTGAAGAAAAAGGTCTTTTTGCTACTGGTGATTCTTATGATCAGAATTTCCTGGCACCCAATACTATTCTATCAAGCACAATTTATAATGTTCCCGCCTTGGTTCTAGCTGCTGCAACTCATGTGAAAGAAGGAACTTTTAAGGGTGAGATCATTGAACTTGGAACCAGCGATGGCTGTATCGATATAGCTCCGTATCATGAATTGGATACTCGAATTCCAGAAGAAGTAAAAACAAAGATCGAAGACTTGAAAAAACAAATTATAGATGGTTCGCTTGTTGTTCCTTCTATAGAAACAAAGACAATATAAAATCTGTTGGGTGGGCTTTGTCCCACCCTTTTTTTTGGAGCTGCTAAATGCCTGATTTGCAGATGAAGGATATCTTCAAGGAATTCCCGGGAGTAATTGCAAATGACAATGTTTCTCTTACTGTGGAAAAAGGTGAGATACACGCTCTATTAGGAGAAAATGGAGCCGGAAAAACAACCTTGATGAACATCCTTTATGGGATATACACAAAAGACAGTGGAATTATAACTTGGAAAGGTGAAGAGGTATCATTCAAATCTCCCCGAGATGCTATTGAAAGTGGGATTGGAATGGTGCATCAACATTTTATGCTGGTTCCAACTTTATCTGTTGCACAGAACATAACTTTAGGTCTGAAAAACAAAGGATATCCTTTTTACAATAAAAAGAAAGTTATTAAAGAGATCGCAGAACTTTCAAAGAAATATGGTCTTCTTGTCGACCCCGATGAGCTGATATCCAGATTATCCGTAGGCGCCAGACAGAGAGTTGAGATCCTAAAATCTTTATATCGTAATGCAGAATTGCTTATTTTAGATGAACCCACAGCCGTTCTTACACCTCAGGAAACAGACAATTTTTTTACTATTCTAAAGAAATTGAAAAACGAAGGACATTCAGTAATTATAATTACACATAGAATACCGGAAGTAATGAAAATAACCGATAAGGTCACTATCCTTAAAGATGGTAAAAATGTTGCAACGGTTAATACATCTGAAACTAATGAAAATGAGCTATCAAATTACATGATAGGTAGATCGCTAAAAACTTTTCCCACAAGAAAAAAAACAAATGTGAGTGAAGAATACGGACTTGTTCTTGAGCAAGTTGGTTTCAATAACAAGAAGTCAAAGAAACTCACAGATATTTCATTTAAGGTTAAAAAGGGAGAGATCTTTGGAATAGCCGGAGTTGATGGGAATGGTCAAAAAGAATTAGCTGAAGTTATATCAGGGATTAGCAAAATAAATTCTGGAACAATTTTGATAGCAGGCAAGAATATTACTAAAGCCAGCTTCAAAACAAGAAAGAAAGCAGGTCTTGCCTATATAACTGATGATCGCCATAATGAAGGACTTGTGCTTGATATGGATGTTTCTGAGAATATGATATTAAAAGATTATGATCAAGAACCTTTCTCAAAAAATTGTATTATTAATTATAATGTGGTTAGAAAGGAAACTGAACAAAGGATCAAAGATTACAATATTAAAACTCCTGGAATAAAAACCCCGATACGTCTCCTCTCCGGTGGAAATCAGCAAAAAGCCATTATAGCTCGTGAATTAGCTGCAGGCCCCTCAGTTGTGCTGGCTTGTCAACCAACAAGAGGCCTTGATATCGGTGCCACAGAATTCGTCCGTCAAACCCTGATAGATAAACGTAATGAAAATTTGTGCATTTTACTCATTTCAGCTGATCTGGAAGAGATCGTGAGCATTTGTGATCGCATTGCCGTAATATTTGAGGGTAGGATTGTAGGCATAATTAATAACGGAGCCGATCTTAATCTCAACAAAATAGGATTAATGATGGCAGGCCATAGTGGAGAGACGGTAAATTCATGAAATATACAAAAGAATTAGTTTCAACGTTGATAATAATAATTGTTACTTTCCTAATAGCTGCTGTACTTATAATCGTTGCGAAATACGATCCCGGAATGGCTTTGCAAAGTTTCTTTTATGGAATTTTTGGGTCTCTACATGGTTTTGCAGAGATCATGGTTAGGGCCACACCATTAATTCTTGCAGGATTGGGTGTTTCAGTTGCTTTTAGTACCGGCTTTTTCAATATTGGTGCAGAGGGTCAACTTTATATGGGAGCAATAGCAATAACCTGTGTAGGAGTTTTTCTTCCACCAATGCCGGCTATGCTACATATTGCTATAGCTATTATTGCAGGCTTTCTTCTGGGAGGAATCTGGGCAGTAATACCTGGTTTTTTAAAAGCTAAGTATGGGGTTTCTGAAATAATTACTACTATCATGTTCAATTATATCGCTATAAATATTGTAGGAATATTGGTTAGAACTGTGTTAAAAAATACAGAGTCTGCCCTGCCATATTCACCTGTTATGCCCAAAAGCCTCTCTTTCTCGCTACTGCTCTATCCTACAAGATTACACGGGGGGTTCATCCTGGCTATTGTTAGCGCTGTTCTAATTTACATTATTATGAAAAAAACCACAATTGGATATGAATTGCGAGTAATTGGCTTCAATAAAAGAGCTGGAACTTGCTCGGGAATATCTGTTTATAAAAATATTGTTCTGGCTTCTCTTATAAGTGGAGGGTTAGCCGGATTGGCTGGTGTAAGCGAAATCGCCGGTGTTCATCATCGTCTGCTGGAAGGAATTTCTCCAGGTTATGGTTATATTGCAATTATTGTAGCTTTAATGGGGAGAAATCATCCTCTAGGGGTGATCATTTCAGCCATAGGACTATCGGCTTTACAGGTTGGAGCAAATTCCATGCAAAGACAAGCTGGCATTCCAACCTCAATTACGTCTGTTTTAATGGGAGTTATTGTTCTATTAGCCTTAAGTAAAAATATCATGTTCTCTGGCTTATTAAAGAAAATGAGGATAAAATAATGGCTGAAGCCGGCTCTGCACTTTATTTTATTATTACCCTTTTTGCTGCTTCTATCAGGATGGCTGTACCACTTACGTTGGCAGGATTAGGTGAAACCTTTTCAGAAAGAAGCGGTGTTTTAAATATAGGTCTTGAAGGAATAATGCTAAGTGGAGCTTTCTTTAGTTTTATGGCAGCTTTTATAACGCAAAATATTTTGATTGGAGTTATATTCGGATGTTTGGGGGGATTACTCATAAGCATGATACATGCTTTTATGAGTTTTAAATATTATGTTAATCAAACCATAGTCGGTATTGCTTTAAATTTTTTCTCTTTAGGATTAACGAGTTTTCTTTTTTTAGCTTATTTTGGTAGAACGACAACCGTACCTCAATGTCCCGTAGTTAAACCCATAAAGATCCCCCTTCTAAGTGATATACCAATTGTGGGTGATGTGTTATTCAATCAGGATATTTTTGTTTATTTTACGGTTTTCGCATGTTTCGTTTCCTATATAATTCTTTATAAAACTGTATGGGGTACAAATATCGATTCTATCGGAGAGCATCCAAAAGCTGCTGATACGGTTGGTTTAAATGTAAAAAGAACAAGATATATTACAGCGATAATCAATGGTTGTTTGGGAGGTTTAGGTGGAGCCTATCTTACATTGGCCATGTTGGGTTTTTTTATGGAAAACATCACATCGGGAAAAGGATTTATAGCTCTTGTTGTAGTTATTTTAGGCCGCAGACATCCTTTTGGTGTACTTTTTGCAGCTCTTCTGGTTGGTGCTGCTGAAGCATTGCAATATAGATTACAAACTCTCGGTTTGGGATTACCATCTCAGGTTTTTATAATGCTTCCTTATGTTGTAACAGTAATTGTTCTACTTTTCTCAATTGGAAAAAGTGGTGATCCGGCAGCTCTGGGTATTTCTTACAAAAGAAGTTCCAGATAACTTATAGTTTATTATTTTTTTCATAGCAAATCCGCTTTGAACTACGTTTAATTTTTTCTTCTTTTTACTAAATCCCTTTAGTTGCTTTCGCGTGTTTATTGGTTGATGGATTAAAAGAATTAAAAGGATATGAAAAATCTGAGATTCTTCGTTAGAACTTTTGAAAGAATTTCCCAGAAAGACAGATTTTTTTTCATTCTTATATCTTCAATCGTATATCGGAAATCGGAAATCAATTCTTCCACCAGCTTCTTATGCTTGTCAGCCTTTGGCTGGTTCCCTCGCCTGAGAAGGATGAACAGGAGAAGGACAGCAGGATGAGTAGTGCTTTCGTTATCATTATCCTTGACGTTATCCAACTCATTTTCAAATTGCAATTTATGAGTACATTTTATACAAAAATCAGGTCTCTGATAGACAGATCGGAATTTATAAAAAAATTCGATACGGAAATTGCTGAGAACAAAACAACAGGCTTATTCTATAATCTCAACCGTTCAGCAAAATCACTGCTATTAGCTCGTGTATTCGAGCAGACTGGCAAGAACATAATCTTTGTAACTGCGGATGACAAAGTAGCCGAAGATTATCTGGAAGATCTTGATCTTCTAATTGGAAGAGACCGAGCACATTTCCTGCCGGATTATGAAGTTCTACCTTATGAACAGCGTTCACCGCATTATATGCTGCGTGGTCAGAGAATTGAAACTCTCACATCTGCTGTGTCTTCTGAACCGGGAATTTATAGTGTTTCCGTTCGCTCTCTTCTCCGTAAAATCACTTCTGCGGCAATTTTCAAAGAGAACATAATCAGATTTTCTGTAAATGAAGAATATGATCCTGATGTTCTTATTTCTAATCTGGTTGGAATGGGATACGAGAACCAGTTTCAAGTTTCTAAAGTTGGAGAGATCGCCCGTCGTGGTGGTATTATTGATGTATTCAGTCCCAATTCAAATCGTCCGGTTAGGATCGAGTTTTTTGGTGATGTGATAGAATCTATCCGAGTATTTTCTGTAAATTCTCAACGTTCTACAGGTGAAGAACTAACTAAAATAACCTTAATCCCATCACGTGAATTTTCGTTACACGATATTGATACAGATGATAAGATGTGGCAAAAGATCCATGATAATGGCTTTTACGATGGAATTGAACTCGATGTTTCCATGCTTATCCCCAAAATTGAAACTTTTATAGAATATTTCACACCTGAGAATTGCCTTATTTTCTGGGATGAATTTCAATATGTTCCCTCTTACGTAAAAGAGATTTTTGAAGAAACTATCGATCTTTATCAGAAGATTCGAACCAAATATAAAAATCGTATCATTCCCAAGCCTGAATCTCTTTTCGCCGATAAACGCTTTGTTAATAAAATATTGAAGAGATATCCAAATTATTTTCTTTCTGCATCATACCAGGAATTTAAAGAGATCACCGGTAAATTTAAAGCTCCGATAGCTTCCCAAACAAATCTGCAGGGAAACCTGGAAATATTTGAGAGTGAACTCAAAGAAAAGTTGGAAGCAGGTTATAGAATTATCATTCAATCTGATAATAGCAGTCAGAGCAAACGGATGCGTGACCTGTTGCCACAATATGATGATCAGATAGATTTCACGATTGGTGTTTTGCAATCCGGTTTTCATCTTACCGATGCAAAAATAGCAGTTTATACTGACCATGAAATATTCAGCAGGTATAAACGCAAAAGGCATCAGAACAGGTTCTCCAAAGAAGAAGCTCTGGTAGATTACGATGCCTTGAAACCCGGGGATTACATTGTTCATATTGATCATGGAATC
>DAOUTP010000183.1 GCA_030626645.1 Candidatus Cloacimonadota bacterium | reverse complement strand
TTCTGAAGCAAATCGCACCAAACGGCGAGCCACATACATCGGGTCTTCTCCTGCTTCCAGCATTCGGGCAAGCCAGTATAATCCGGCTTGAGGATCACTTCCCCGCAATGATTTATGCAAGGCAGAGATCACATTATAATGTTCCTCACGATCTTTATCGTAGAACATGGCTTTCCGGCTGAGTATATTTGAAATGAATTCAATATCGATCTTCTTCTTGCCTTTGGAATTCTTGATAATGCTTTCTAAGTAATTCAATGCTTTTCGTGCATCTCCTCCGCAAAGTTCTGCAATGTAGGGAATGCAATTCTCTTCAAATTCTACTTTTACATTTATTTCTTCCATTGCACGTTCAATAATTTTTGTTATGTCTTCATCAGAAAGCTGATTCAATACAAAAACATTGCAGCGGGAAAGTAGCGCCGAAATAATTTCAAAAGAGGGATTTTCGGTTGTAGCTCCAATAAGAATAACTGCGCCGGATTCTAAATAATGAAGGAATGCATCCTGTTGAGCTTTGTTGAATCTATGGATCTCATCGATGAATAAGATTGTACTCTTGTTCTTTGTTTTAAGTGTGAACTCTGCTTCCTTCATTACTAGCTTCACATCTTTAATACTGGAGAGCACAGCACTGAAAGAGATGAATCTGGATTTTGTTTTTTTCTCGATCAACCTGGCGATTGTTGTCTTGCCGGTTCCGGGTGGACCCCATAAAATAAAAGAACTGTAATTATCATTCTCGATCATATTACGCAATTGAGAACCATCTTTCATTATCTCATTCTGACCGATTATCTCTTCAATTTTAGAAGGACGTATCTTTTCTGCTAACGGGATATTGGTTGGTGTTTTCTCTTCTGAAAATAATGATATTTGATCAGACATAATTTCCTCAATAAAATTTTATTTCAATCATTCTTCATTCTAAAAATGATTTTTATCTGTCAATTTCTTAATCATATTTTTTAACTATAGAGTTAAAAAAATGTGACATCACAAGTAGATGAATGTATGTAAATATTAATAAAAAAAACCCCGATTTCTCGGGATTGTCACTGACCATTTAGGGAGGATCAATGTTCTATCTATATCACTCTTTGGGAGATTGCTCAAAATAGGATATCTGTATCATTATAAATATGGATATTAGAATTTGATGTTTTTACCTCAAGCAAGTTACCACCATTGCCAATCAAACCTGAAATTTTTGTTTTAGACATGTCATTAACGGTAATGGGAAAATCATGCAGTTGGACCTTACCACTAGAAGTTGTTGCTTTGATATCTGCATTTAGTGTGTTTGCTAAATATAAAGTTATCAAACTGTTACTTGACTTAATGTCAACATTATTACTCATATTTAAAATATGTGCCTTTATAGTACCATTAGAAGTTTTTAAGTTCCCAATATTTACAGCATTGAATATTTGAATACTACCGTTAGAAGTATTAGCATCAGCAAAGCCTGTGATGTTTTCCAACCTGATCTTACCATTTGAAGTATTGGCAAAAACTGAACCTTCGATATCTTCTGCTATGATAGATCCGTTACTAGTGTCAGCTTTGATCTGTCCCGCGCACTCTTCGATATTTATGGAACCATTGGAAGTATGTACAATTTTTATAATTCCTGCATTCTTGATGCTGATGCTTCCATTTGAACTACGAATACTTTTAAGCAGTAGTTTTTGGGGAACGTTAAGCTCATAAATTACGCTTACTTTAGGGTTTTTAGTTAAATGCTTGGTTTCTAGAATGATATCATCTTTCTGTGTCATTATAATGTCCACATTTTCTAATGCGTCACTTCCACGACTTGTTTTTTTTGTTACAACTACATCAACAAAATCTTTATCCCAACCAGTGATCTTAACGGATCCGTTGATGTTATCGATTATTAATCCTGTCTTGTCATTTATTTCAAATGTTTTGTGGATTTCTTTGGTTGTTACTATTCCATAAACCAAAATTGCAACAGATAAGATCGCTAAAAAAAATGTTACTTTTTTCATAATTCCTCCAAATTTCTATTTGCAGGAATTAATTGCAATTTGTATACCAAATATATTATAGTAACTCAAGTGTTTGTGTTATAATAAATTATGATGATTTCGGAAACAGATAATTGGCGATAAAATTATCTATATGATAAACTTACTAAAAAGATATTATCAAAATGATAACAATTTAACAAATCAAATTCAGTTTTTTTGGTAAAAGCTCAATTTTGAAATTAAGTGGATTTTTCAATTTTGGAAGCTCACCATCAGTATAGAAAGGTAGTGGTGTTTTGGTGATCACTTCTATAGTTCTGCTTTGTTTAAGATCAACTTCCGGTTCTTTTAAATGTTTACCCTTTATTGCTGAAGGAAGCAAAGACAGAATTCTGCGTCGAGTTATAGTTTTAATGAAACAAATATCTAAAAATCCATCGTCTACTATGGCTTCAGGAGTTAACAAAAATCCACCGCCGGTATACTTTCCATTTCCAATAGCAATTAACAGGAAAGGTGAATTATAGGTATAGTTATCCAATTTCACTTCGGCTTCAAACGGTTTTAAGGCAACTAAAGCTTTAATTACAGCAAGAAGATATCTTGGTAAGCCATTCAGATGTTTGATCTTATTCGAGATCTGCGCTGCTCTGGCGTCAAACCCCATTCCCAGTGCATTAATAAAATATCTATCTTCGATTTTGCCAACATCGATCTTTTTCGTTATAAATTTTTGCAGAGTATCTACTGCTTTATTAATATTGGAGGAAAGGTTGAAACTTGCTGCAAAATCGTTTCCGCCACCTGCCGGTATTATGCCGACATTTACTTCTTCTGCTTTCCCTGAGCGCATAACTCCGTTAACCACTTCATTTAAAGTGCCGTCTCCACCCACCGAGATAATATTATGAAATCCTCTTTTTATGGCATCTTTGGCAAGTTGGATTGCATGTTGTGGTGCTTTGGTCAATTCTATCTCAAAATCTAATTTATGTTCGTTTATTGAAGTGACTAATTTGCTGATCTTCTTACCTGTTTTACCTCTGCCGGCAGTTGAATTTACAATAAAAAACCATCTTTTATCTCGCATATTTTCTCCCTTTATTCATTTCGATTTTTCGTAGAATAAAAACAAATTCACCTTTTGGAAGCTCTTGTGTCATAGTGATCAGTTCTTGTAAATTTCCCCAAAATATCTTCTCATTTGGTTGTGTAAGTTTATAAGCAATTATTGCCTGCCTGTTTGCTCCCAATATCTTTTTCATGTCAGCTAAAAGTTGTTTAAGCCGGTAGGGTGTTTCCAGGAAGATCAGGTCATAATTATGGGGAAGGCGTTTGATAGCGCGTTTGCGTTCATCTTTATTAGCAGGCAAAAAGCCATAATACAAAAATTGCTCAAGTTTAAGTCCGCTTGCCATCAATGCTGCCATGATGGATGAAGCACCCGGAATTGGAACTACCTTGACTCCATTTTGATGACATTGCCAAACCAGATTATTACCCGGATCGGCAAAAAGCGGTGTACCTGCATCGCTGATCATTGCAGCAGTTTCACCATTCATTAACAACTTATTCAGAATAACTTGTGTCTGCTCGGTTTCGTTATGTTCATTCAAAAGCTCCAGTGGCTTTATTATGTCATAACTTTTCAGCAATCTGCTTCCTACCTTAAATTCCTCGCAGATCACGAAATCCACCTCTTTAAGAACCTTCAACGCTCTTAAGGTAATATCGTCAGGATTCCCAATATGCGTGGCTACAACATACAATTTATTCTTTGATGACATATACAATTTTTCCCTGAAAATTTGATCTAATATAAATATAGAGTCCAATTAGGAAAATCAATATTGCCAATATCAATCCGATAAGGCTGAGCTTCAAACTCCATGAATATGTACTGGATTTAAATCTCATTTCTACTACATGCTCACCTTTTGGAACAACAACTCCACGCAGGATATAGTTTGTAGTGAATATTTCGGTTTCTCTTCCATCAATGTATGCTTTCCAACCGGCAGGATAAT
>DAOUTP010000322.1 GCA_030626645.1 Candidatus Cloacimonadota bacterium | reverse complement strand
ATTAATGATCATACATGTTATAATTTCAGTATCTTTGATTTTAGTTATTTTAGCTCAGTCAAGTAAAGGTGGAGCCCTCGACGGAATGGTCGGTGGAGCGGCATCTAACGTTCTTGGCGGTCAGGGTGCATCAAAATTTTTAAAGAATGCAACTCAGATACTTGCAGTTCTTTTCATGCTCAACTGTATTTTACTTGCTTTCCAACTAAAAGGTGGTAAAGCATCAGCAAGTAGTACAGCAGTTGAAAAGATGAAAAAAGAACAAGTTGTAGAACAACCTGTAGAGCAGGATGAACTTCCGGCACTTCCAATTGATGAACCGGTTGAAGAGCCAACAGAATAAAAAATTAGCAGAAGTGGTGGAATTGGCAGACACGCAAGACTAAGGATCTTGTGCCCAATGCGGGTGTGCGGGTTCAAGTCCCGCCTTCTGTACCAATTTTAAAGCCGTTCGAAAGAACGGTTTTTTTTATTTTCTTTTAGCAATTATTTTAGAAACAATTATTTTATTAATAAGCATATCGGAGGTGATTATGAAAAGAGCGCTTATCCCATTTTTTATCATTGCATTTTGTATAAACTTATCAGCAGAAAGTCCAACAGCCAATGAACCGATGGATGAATCATTATTAGAACAGAGTACTTTTTCCGGTTCAGTATTATCTTCTAGAGAAGATCGATTTAAATATGGAACACCACTGGAAGCTAAAATCATAGTTGAAGATGCAATTATTTACATGCAAGTGGGTGATCTTGAAAATGCATTTTTAGATTTCAGAAAGAAAGAAGGACGTTTTCAATTTAAAGATCTTTATCTTTTTGTTATTGATATGGATGGTAATGTTCTCTGCCATGGAGGTGAGGAAGACCTAATCGGTACAAATGTAATTGATCTGAAAGATTCTGCTGGTAAATACTTTATTAAAGATTTCATTAAACTCATGGAAGAATCAGATAATGGCTGGAAAGAGTATTATTGGAGAAATTACGAAACTCAGAAAGTTGAGATGAAACTTACATACTTAAAGAAATTCAATGATAATATCTTTGTGGGATGTGGAGCATATCAACCAAGATATTGATTGAAAGGAATTTAAGGTGAAACAACAAAATATTTACCACATAATTTCCAGCTTCCTAACTCACGATAGAAATAACTGATATCACCATTTTCTTCAGAAGGTTCATCTGTAATTGTTGCATCCAGATGCATTAGAAAATTAGCAGTTGCATAATTCCCATTTAAATTAATTTCTATATTATCAAAGGTTAAATCATCATAATCATTTAATCTGATTACCCATCTGATTCTTTCAAAATCAAAGTCATCTCCATTATGGAGGAATAATTGATGATAATATTGCATAATGCCATCAATGTTATCCATATTAAAATTTAATTGAATTGAATCCAGAATGTCAATTATAGCATTCTTATCCAGCTCTTCAGGTGATGTTGTATCACATGAGGTTGAAAAAAGAAGTATCAGAACTAATAATGTTAAGAGATATTTCATATTCAATTTGTGTTTAGGATTATTTTATTAACCCAAAGCGCTTTTTTATCAAGGTTCTCAAGGAAATTTCTTATCATAAAATCACGATCAATCTTAACTATTTGATTAAATACTTCAACTCCATTTATTGCAACCACAACCGGGATATCCAGATTTATCATATGAGGATGAATATATAATGCGATCTGAGAAACTCGGGAAGTTTTAATATCAAAATGATTACCGTAATAAACAGCATTTACAGCTGCAGAAGGTTTGGAATAATTCAAAGCATTATAATGAGTAACCTCCGGAAATTGACCTACTAAATTAATTTCTTTATCAGCTCGTAGAATTGTTAAAGCAAATTTATCCCCGCGTTTTTTCTCACTTCGTAACTCAATTAATTTTCCAATATTTTCGGCTTCAATCCCATCCATCTTAATGATGATATCGTTTTCTTTCAAATCCATTGAATCAGCTGCAGATCCTGGTACAATCTTTGATAGTCTGGTTCCGTGATCTTCATATTCGCGATCATTATAAAATCCGAAGGAAACTCTTTCGTCAGCAATTTCCATATTATATTCTTTCTGCCATTCTTTTGGAGCTGACAAAGTATCAATTTCTAATATCTGAAGCCAATCACATTTACCATATTCGAGCATAGAT
>DAOUTP010000041.1 GCA_030626645.1 Candidatus Cloacimonadota bacterium | reverse complement strand
CATGGTTACTTTCAGTGTGGATGTAGAAGATATTGATAGTACGATAGGTTACGAATGGTTTGTGGATGATGTTTTACAGACCGAGTCTTCAGAAGAGTTCGTTCACATCTTCGAGGTCGTTGGAGATATCGAGATCAAATCAATTGCATCCGATGAAGATTATGAAATTGAAACTATCTGGATAGTTCAGGTTGAAGAGGGATCAAATGCTGGAGATATACTTCCGGTTTCTACTGATCTAAACCAAAATTTCCCGAATCCATTCAACCCGACAACCACGATCAATTACTCTATTGTAGATGCTGGAAGAGTTAAAATTGAAATATTCAATATCAAGGGCAGGAAAATCCTCACATTGGTTGATGGACATAAAGATATTGGGTTCCATCATGCAGTTTGGAATGGCAAAGATCATAATGGCAAATCAGTTGCGAGCGGACTCTATTTTTACAACATGGTTACAGCAGATTATCACAGAATTAGGAAGATGATTCTACTAAAATAATTAGTTAGTTCGTTTTAACTTACATAGCCCAGCCATGAATGGCTGGGCTATTTATCTTTTAGGGATTCATTTATTCCCAGTCCTGAAGGACTGGGCTATTTATTCACAAATTTTTTAATTTCATCCACAAGTAAATAACCTATGTGTTTACGCATAGGCTAAATGATGATGTTATTTTCTCCCTCTCCTCCCAGGAGAGGGTCGGGGTGAGGTTATCTATTCACCGATTATCTTCACAAGAAGGCGTTTCCTGCGCATTCCATCAAATTCGCCGTAAAATATTTGTTCCCATGGTCCGAAATCCAATTTGCAATCAGTTATTGCAACAACTACTTCTCTTCCCATAATGGTTCTTTTGAGATGTGCATCGGCATTATCTTCAAATCCGTTATGCTGATATTGTGAATATGGCTTCTCTGGAGCAAGTTTCTCCAGCCATTTTTCAAAATCTTTGTGAAGTCCGGATTCATCATCGTTAATAAAAACACTGGCAGTTATGTGCATGGCATTTACCAGGCATAATCCTTCTTTAATTCCGCTTTCTAAAAGGCAATTATTAACATCAGGAGTAATGTTTATTAATTCTCTTCGTTTTGTTGTGTTAAACCATAATTCTTTACGATATGATTTCATTTTTCTTCCTTTCGCCACTGACTTTCACAGACTAAACCTAAGAATTCATTACAAATGCAAAATTATCTTTTTTCTTTGCTAATCCGTTAAATCCGTGTAATCCGCGAGCTACTCCAAAACCATTCCATCAAAATAAGCGATAAGTTTTCTTTTAAGCTGTTTATTTATCTGTTTGCTAAGTGTACGAATCGCACGTGCCTTCGCTTCAGTAGCGGAAACATGCCCTTCTCTACCTTTTTCTGACATAGAAACGATAACCTTGTTTTTGTTATCTGTAACATTTATCTGCAATTCATAACGAATAAATTCCAGATCGCGCTTCATATCGGTTTTTTCCAATAGGATATTACCATCTATCCTCAACACATTATCTTCAGAAAGTACAAATCCCAGGTCATTAATAAGTTCTTCAAGCATTATCTTTATCTTATTTTCATCATCATTCTGTATTGCAATTTTACAGGAAACATTTGCAGCTGCTGCTTTAGTATCTTTAATGATCTGATCATGATGATAGTTTATTTCAAGCATATCAATGGCAGATGGAAAAATAATAGTAAGTTGAGTAAGTAGCAATTCATTATGCAAACTTACAGCAGATGCTGCACTCAATGCAGCATATTTTAAAATTGGATCATCAGATTTCTTGGATATTCCCACAAAATAATCAATCCTACCTGCATTTTTATTGATTTTATTTTCATATATTTCTGCCGTTTTCATTCTATTTAGATAGGCAATCGTAGAAATCCGTCCAACATCATCTGTGTAACTTTCTCCAAACTGGATATTCAAAAGTGTTTGCTTAGACTGGATGTTCACACTTTTAGTTACATCGGTTTGTTCTTCAAGTTCGGTCTTATTATTTTTTGTTAGTTCCATATAACGTTGATTTACAGTCTCTTCTGCTTTGATATTAGATTCAAATATTCGTGATAGATTACCCGCAGCCATGTTTTCCGCATCGCTTCTTGAATCTCCTTCCCCGATTGCTGTAAGATACATCTGTTCAGGATATACAGCTTTTGGATTCTTTAGCCATTCCGGTTTGGAACCTTTTCTTTTCACTGCGTGAGCAGCACACGAAAGAATAAGGATAATAATAAGTGATAATAAAATTGTTTTTTTCATATTTCCCCTCTTTAAATAGTTTAATTTAGGTAGAACGATTCAAATAAATTCAATCCTGATTTTGAGATATTTTTATCTCCAAGATCATCTACAAAAAGTACAGAGCCATTCTTAGAATAGTATTTCACTTTAACATTATGAATTCCCGGAGTTACTTCGATTTCTGTAATAGAAGTTTTTGCAGGAAAGAATCTTGATATTCTCAGATCAGCATTCTCAGTTGCATCCACAATTGCATCAGTAGCCAATCGAGCCGCAAACCCTAAAAGTGCATTATCAATCTTTTTTTCCATTTCCTCTTTGCGTTTTGCAGAAAAAAGTCCTTTAATAACAGTTCGGGTAATTGTCTTCAGATATATGATAGGTTCTTTTATTTTGAAAGTTTCCAATGCAACTTTTTCAATATCTTCTATTTGTTGAAGATCAGCCGCAGTATTGCCATCAATAAGTACTTCTATCCTGCCGATATTAGATTTTCTTGTTTTCATAAATGGAAGTTGAAATTTGAAGTGATAACCTTTCTTCATGTCTTTCCAGGGTATCAGGTCAAGAGTTTCTAAATTCTGTTTCCCACGGGGATTTTCTTTAGTAGTTCCAATTACAACCAGATCTTTTTCTGTATGGATATAAAGTGTATTTGCTTTTTTATCAGGTGCTCTGCCGGTAAAAGAGATCACGTTGATCTTTGCTTTATCAGTTCGACTAAGATAGTTATTTAAAGATGGTTTGCTGAAATTATAGATGTGTGACTGTAATTGCCAGGCTTCATCAATTTTTTCTTTATCAATTCTGGCATCATCCATTTTTCCTTCAGCACGGTAGAGAAGCATGCTCAAATATCTTCCAAGAGCAGAATTATGAAACTTGTTCTTGCCCGTTTCAAAGTTCTTTTTCTTATCTTTAGATTTGTTATATTGCTTTGCCATCTTTCTATGCTTTTGTTCTAATAAAGAGAGTTTTTCATTTATCTTTCTGATCTCAACAAAAGCACCGTCAAATTTATCCAGTTCAACATAGTTAAGTGCTTTGAATACATTTAGATAAATATCCTCATAATCCTCACCGGAGTATTCCAGAACGTTATCATTCAATAACATTGAAGCTGCACCGCGACCAATACTTTTAGTATACAATTCATCAAAAGCTGTTTCTGCTTTGGAAAGTAGCGTGTTACTTTGTTCAAAATTGCCATTGTAGTGATGAAGCATTCCTGCATCTACGTAATAAAGTGCTTTTTCCTTTTCTTTATAAAACTTCCCTCTAGCTGCTTCAATCTGCTTTAGTGCACCATGATAATCACGAGAGATAATTTTTTCATCAATTCCGGCAAATTGTGTTTTAGAACTTTTTGTGCTCGCACAACTTAATGTAAATACAATTACAAGAATCAGAAATGATCTGAAGGTTTTATTCATCCTTGAGTTACCATTTTACTTTGTTTTTCTTAACGTATTTCTTGATCTCTTTCGATCCTATCCAGACTTTTTCATTTGATTCTATATTTATAAGTTCAAGATCAGTTTGATAGAATTTTACTGCTTTCCCATCACTTGCATCCGTATTAGATTTTATTCCACCTTGCAGTATGAAATCTGCACCGGACTCTGCAGCTAGTCTCTTTGCTGTTTCATCACTGGCATAAGATTGTTGTTCCAGCCTCTCTTCTCTGATCTCTTCACGTTCCTTTTTAGTAGCAACAAACTTAATTTTACCACTGTTGATAAGTTCTCTTTCAATATCTTTAATAAAAATATCTGTTTGAATATGTTCTGAACTGAAATTCCTGATCGTTCCCACAATTATAACAGGTTTTCTATCTTCCTCAAGAACGAAATCCTGCAGCCATGATCTATACATCAGATCTTTTATCATTTGCTCTGCAACCAAACGTGAATCGGTATCATTCCAGTTCCCACTCTGATCTAATACTTCATCAGCAGAAACTCGTGTTACTGTTCGAGTAGTAGATGCACAACCCACAAGCATCAATATGATCACCAATAACCCAATAACTACAATTTTACTTATTCTCATATTTCCTCCTAATTTGTTTTTTATGATTTAGAAGTTTAATCTATAATATTAATGTCAAACTAATTTTAAATATATAAGTAAAAAGCCCAACATTACTGTCGGGCTTTTATAACAAATAATCCATTTTTTTCAATTCGCTTAAAAATCGATTTTAACTATTCTTTACCTATTTCAATTCCCTTTTTTATAGCTTTAAGGTTAGCCTCTAAAAGTTCCGGATTCTTTTTCTTTAGGAATCCTGAAAGGTCTTTTTCAAGAGTTTCATATTTCACAATCCCTGTTTTTCCAATTACAATACCTATAGCAACCATATTCAAAACCATCATGGTTCCAATTTCTTTAGCAATTTGATTCATTGGTGCTTTGATAACAGTGATATCTTCACGCTTTATGCCATGAGGGCACATATCCGTATTATAAATTAACAACCCATTTTTTTTAATATCAGGACCAAATTTATCTATCGAAGGTTGATTTAAGGCGATGAGAATATCAGGATAAGTTACCAAGGGGGAAGCTATTGGTTTATCTGAGATCACTGCAGAAACATTTGCAGTTCCTCCACGCATTTCAGGTCCATACGAAGGAAGCCATGAAACATTAAGTCCTTCTCCCATTCCTGCTTTTGCCAGGAATTTACCAATTGTAAGAGCACCTTGTCCACCAAATCCGGAGCTAATAATTTCAGTTTTCATTATTCTCCTCCTTCTAAGGATCTGTCCCTAAAATTGGCAATCGGGAAGAAAGGCAGCATATTTTCTTTAGCCCATTTCAGAGCTGCAACAGGTGCTAATCCCCAATTTGTAGGACATGTAGAAACAAACTCAACAAAAGTAAATCCTCTCTCTTCTTTATTGAATTGAAGAGCTTTTTTCACAACTTTTTTTGCTTTAAGAATATCTTGAGGAGAAAGTAGAGAGACACGCTCAATAAAATAGGGAGCCCTGAGAGAATTTATTAATTCACAAGCTTGAATTGGATAACCAATATCTTTCTCATCTCTTCCATAAGGTGAAGTTGAAGTCTTCATACCGGGAAGAGTTGTCGGAGCCATCTGCCCACCTGTCATGCCGTAGATCGCATTATTCACAAAGAAGACAGTAATATTCTCTCCTCTATTGGCTGCATGAATGATCTCGGCTGTTCCTATAGCTGCTAGATCACCATCTCCCTGATAGGTGAAAACATGCATATCGGGACGAGCTCTTTTCATACCTGTGGCAACAGCCGGAGCTCTACCATGAGCAGCTTCTGCCATATCGAAATTAAAGAATTTATAAGCAAACACAGAACATCCTACCGGAGCAATACCCATCATTTGATTTCTCATTTCTAGTTCATCAATTGCTTCCGCTATAAGTCTGTGGGAGATACCGTGTGTACAACCGGGACAGTATGTAAATTGTATATCAGTTAATGATTTTGGTCTTTGTGCAATAATTTCCATCATTCCCCCTATTTATCCAAGATCTTAGCTTTAATTTCATCTGGTGTGAATAAAATACCACCCACTTTCCCAAGAAATTCCACAGGTATTTTTCCATTAACTGCCAGTCTCACATCCTCAACCATCTGACCAAGGTTCAATTCGCAAACTACAACCTTTTTAACTTTGTAATGAAGAACATTACTAATTGCCTCATAAGGATATGGCCAGACTGTTATTGGTCTTATCATACCGACACTCTTTCCAACTTCCTGCAATTCATCAATAGCAGATTTTGCGATTCGGGCTGCTGTGCCAAAGGCAACAACTATTACATCATTTTCATCAGAAATGTTGTATTCTTCAAATTTTATCTCATTCTTTTCTATCAAATCATATTTCTTTCCAAGCTTAATAACATGCTGTTCCAAAACGAGTGGATCTATCTCTAAAGAATTGATCTCGTGATGATGATGGTTTGGTTCATCTTCGTTTGAATGCATACACCAATCGAAATGCTGTTCATCAAGTTGTTTTAATTCCTCTTCTGTTTTGTAAGGTTTGAATTCAACAGGTTCCATCATTTGTCCTAGAAGTCCATCTGATAAGATCATTACAGGATTTCTGTATTTATCTCCTAGATCAAAAGCCAGATCTGCCATATCAGCAAATTCCTGAACAGTACTTGGTGCCAGAACAATAAGACGGTAATCTCCATGTCCACCACCTTTCGTAGCTTGGAAATAATCACCTTGAGCAGGTTGGATATCACCTAGTCCAGGCCCACCACGCTGAACATTCACGATCACTGCCGGCAAATTAGCTCCGGCAAGATATGAAATTCCTTCCATTTTAAGAGAAATACCGGGTGAAGATGAAGAAGTCATAGCTCTTCTTCCGCATCCCGATGCTCCATAAACCATATTTATTGCTGCAATTTCACTTTCTGCCTGCACAAAAACACCATCTACTTTCGGCATCATTTTCGACATATATTCTATTAATTCACTTTGAGGAGTGATGGGATATGCAAAATATAGCCTGCAGCCTGCACGGATAGCAGCTTCAGCAACTGCTTCATTACCTTTCATCAATACTTTTTCAGCCATAATATTCTCCTCTATTTTTCTATTGTAATTGCTACATCAGGACAAGTAGTATAGCATAATTTACAAGCAATACAAGCTTCTTGATCAAAACACTCCGAATAATGATAGCCCTTGGAATTGATCTCTTCAGAAAATCTGATAATATTTTTAGGGCAAGCTGGAATACACAAACCACAGCCTTTACATATTTCCGCGTCAACGGTCATTCTTGCCATAACTGTCTCCTTATTATTGCAATATTTTTTATGCAGTAGAATGTTTTTATCCTGTTGAATTTGTCAACCGGATTATAGAAATATTGTGTTAATATCTCAAAGCTATGCGAACCAACTTATCCCAAAACTCCTATGGAGTTTAAGACAAATTTCAAACCAAGACTTGGCACATGTCGCAGATCATGTGTTAAGTCGATTTCCCATCCAACCAACTTATCCCAAAACTCCTGTGGAGCTTAAGACAAATTTCCAAGCCCCAATAAAGTTCTGATAAATTCATCCTTTTCGATCAATCCAAATCCACCGTTCAGACAGCTTTCTTCGTTGTATTCGGAAACTTCGTCTGCTTCTAATTTTGGATTATAAATTATAAACGGAACAGCGTCATGTGTGTGGGTTCTCAATTCGCAAGGTGTTGAATGATCCGGAAGAACAGCTATTGCAACGTCTTCTTCCAGCTTGGAGGTTTCTTCTATTACATATTTCACAACTCTTGCATCGAGATATTCAAGCGCTCTAATTTTTAGTTCTGCGTCACCTGCATGACCTGCTTCATCGGTTGCTTCAATGTGTAAGTAAACAAGATCGTGAGTTTTGATCGCTTTCACTGCCGCTTCGGCTTTACCTTCATAATTTGTATCGGTAAGTCCGGTTGCACCTTCCACTTCAATCACATCCATTCCGGCATAAATACCGAGTCCTTTAATTATATCGACCGCAGAAATCACAGCTCCAGATATTCCATATTTTTCATTCAATGTTCGCATTGATGGTTTGTAACCGGAAGACCAGAACCAAACCGAATTAGCCGGATCTCTCCCCTCTGCAATTCGCTTTTTATTAATGGGATGATCTTTCAATAATTCCTGTGATTTTAATATGAGATTATTCAATAAATTGCAAGTTTCTTCTCCACTTTTGCTGGTTGGTTTTATCATTACATCTTTGAAAGATGTTCCGGGAACATCGTGAGGAGGTGTAAAATTGAGGTCATTATTTCCATTCTTAACTACAAGTAAATGACGAAAGCTGACACCTGGGTAGAATTTCACAAAATCGTTACTAAGCTTTTCATTTAAAAAATCTATAAGAATATGTGATTCTTCAGTTGAGATGTGTCCAGCAGAATGGTTCTTTATCTTTCCATCTTCGATGCAGAGGAGATTACAGCGCATGGCAAGATCACCCTTGATTATTTCAACACCCATACTTGCACCTTCCAGCACTCCTCTACCTTCATATACTTTATAAACATCATAACCTAGAACAGCCAGATTAGCAACTTCACTTCCGGGAGGCATATCATTCGGTACAGATTGAAACAAACCGCATCTTCCCATTTTTGCTAATTTATCGATATTAGGAATATTCGCAACTTGTAATGGTGTTTTATCTCCTAAATTCTTAATTGGATGATCTGCCATTCCGTCACCCAGAATAATTATGTATTTCATATTTGTTTCCTTTTTACTCTTGCAAAATACACTTTAAGTACGAAATCTCGCTTCCAAGCCCCAGCTTGGAAATGTGCGTTGGTTACCAAACGGGAATTTGGTAACCAACGTTATTGTGTGCGTTCCCAATGAGAACATTGGGAACGAGAGAGACTTAGCGTTCTTTAGCGTATTTATTGGGTAAAGAGTCTTTTTTTAAATTTTCCCTTTATATTTTTTTTCTCTATTTTTTTCTTTGTGGATCTCTCTACAAAGTCTTTCAACTTCACGGAAATTAACTTTTCCAGTTCCCATCAAAGGAATATTTTCAAGTATATGGAATTCTCTGGGAAGTGCAATTGCGGGCAGTTCTTTAGCCATTTTTTTCAGGATACTTTTTGTATCGATCTCTCCTGTTGTGATAGCGGCAACTACATCAGCTCCTTTCGTAGGATTCGGCACATCTACCACACAACAAATAACTTCATCCGGTAGATATTTATTTAATACCTCTTCAACTTTAACTAATGAGATCATCTCTCCACCAACTTTCACAAATCTCTTCAAACGTCCCTTATGCCAGATATAGCCATCCTCATCTACTAGTCCCATATCTCCGGTATCATACCAGCCCTTATGAATTCGCAATGAAGTCTCTTCCAGATCACCAAGATAACCCTTCATAACCATATCACCTTTTACCAGGATCTTCCCAATAGAATTAGCCGGCAATTCCTCATCTGTATCAATATGCAGTATTTTTACCTGAACATCAGGAATTGGTTTACCTACACTTCCAACTTTATTTTCATTAGGAGTATTAATGGATATGGCAGGACTTGTCTCTGTGGTTCCGTATGCATTCAATATTGTTAGGTTCTGCTTTTCCAAAAAGCCATCAAAGATCTGATTCGTTAATGTATCTGCACCGGAGATTGCAATTCTCATAGAATCAAAATCACCTTTTACGGATTTTTTTAAGTAACCATAATAAAAGCTTGGTGTACCAGCCATCAATGTAACTTTATATTTTTTAACCAGCTCACAGATAATTTTATAATCGAGTGGATTGGGATAAGCTACAATGTTACATCCCAATATTATAGGTAACCAAAAGTTAGCTGTAAGCCCAAATACATGAAATAATGGTAAATTTGCTATGAAAATATCATCTGAACTTAAATCCATAATTGTTGGAATTCCATTTACATTGTGCATAATATTTTTATGAGTAAGTTGAACTGCCTTTGGTTCTTTCTCGCTGCCACTAGTAAAAAGAATGACCGCAGTTTCATCCATATCACCATGATGTACCGATTTTATGATCTTTTTAGCAGAACCTTTTGATTTAAAAAGAGCTGGAAGTTTATCAAAAAGTTTGATCGAAGCTGCAATATCTTCCAGAAAGATCATGCCGTCTATCGGATCAAGTTTAAGCTTTTCTAGTAATTTCTTACTTGTGATAATCGTTTCAAAACTACATTTTTCCTGAGCATAAATTGAGTTTTCAATAGCTCCAGTGCCATAATTGATCATCACCGGAATTTTCCCAGCCATCAATAAACCAATATTTGTTAGCATACATCCCGCTGAAGTTGGAACCATAACTCCCACGTATTTACTATTGATCTTCTTGAACTTTTTTGCAAAGATCAAAGATATGATCAAAGTTCTTTCATATGGCACATCTTTACCTGTGGCAATATCATGAATTGCAATCT
This sequence comes from Candidatus Cloacimonadota bacterium, assembly GCA_030626645.1. Classification (GTDB taxonomy): domain Bacteria; phylum Cloacimonadota; class Cloacimonadia; order Cloacimonadales; family TCS61; genus Tenebribacter. The sequence goes on along the minus strand of DAOUTP010000041.1, from coordinate 964 downwards.
TTTTACCGAATTTTTTAGCAGTTTGTATAAAACGATGATGTAGCTGCATAGAACCTCCTAAATTAATAATTCTTAATTAAATACTTTTTGAATTCTTCATAGTTGTTTAACACTTTATCATAGGATTCTTCTCTTTCTTCCAGATCTTGCAAACTTGGAGGAAGTTTGGGATCAAAATCCAATATATCTCTGATCTGCTCCGGAAATTTAGCCGGATGAGCTGTTTCTAATGAAATACATAACTGATCTTCTTTGTCGAATTCCGGATGTTCTTGCAAAAATCTTTGTAAACCTGCCCAACCTACTGAACCATGTGGTTCTAACAAAAGTTTATATTTTTTATAAGCTTCAGCGATCATCATTCTCGTCTCTTCATCTGTTATACTGGTTGAATAGATATCGCTTCGTAATTTCTTCATATCGGGTGGTTTACTTATATATCCGGTTTCATCCATTACACCGTCATACAGAGCGATCAAGCGTGAAATATTACTGGGATGCCCTACATTCATTGCACTGGAAAGACAATTTTTGGATGGCTCGACCTTATTATAATTTCCAGTTTTTACAAATTTTGGAAACTCATCATTCTCATTAGTGGCAATTATAAATTTCTTTATTGGAAGTCCCATTCGCTTGGCAAACATTCCACCCATCATATCACCGAAATTACCTGATGGAACAGAAAAGACTACTTCTTCATCCTCACTACTTCTTAATTTTGCAAATGAATAGAAATAATAAACTATTTGAGGGATCAATCTTCCAATATTTATCGAGTTAGCCGAGGACAAATTCAAATAATCCAATTCACTATCGGAAAACGCATCTTTTACAAGATATTGGCAGTCATCGAATTTAGCATCAAGACCAATTATCTGCACATTTTTTCCTAGAGTTGTCATTTGCTTTCTCTGTCGATTTGTTACTTCATTTTCCGGAAAGAGAACCACAATATTAATAT